>CAYOYG010000092.1:0-3840 GCA_964408135.1 uncultured Eubacteriales bacterium
CTAGTGATATCGTGAATAAAGAAATGTATACATTTATGGATCGAGGGGATCGTTCGATTACCTTGCGTCCTGAAGGAACAGCTGGAGTCGTGCGTGCTTATGTCGAATCAAAAATGTACGCCAATCCAGATTTACCACAAAAACTATTTTATTATGGTCCAATCTTTCGCTATGAAAGACCGCAAACAGGACGATTCCGTCAATTACATCAATTTGGTTGTGAAACAATCGGAATTCGCAATCCATTCATCGATGCAGAACAAGTGATATTAATTGCAGATGTTTTACGTAAATTTGGTATTGAAAACTACAGTATTCGTGTTAATAGCATTGGTGATGAAGAAACGCGAGATCATTATCGTCAAGCACTCCGCACGCATTTTCAACCTCATTTAGGCGAGTTATGTGATGATTGCAAACGTCGTTATGAAAAGAACCCACTTCGCATATTAGATTGTAAGGTTGACCAAGAACACCCTTCTTTGAAGAGTGCGCCTTCAATAAACAATTACTTAAGTGATCAATCAATAGTCTATTTCGATAAATTTCTTGCAATTTTGGACGATTATTCAATCCCTTATGTCGTAGATCGTTCGCTTGTTCGAGGTCTTGATTACTATTGTGATGTTGTTTTCGAAATTAATGTCACAAGTAAAAGTGGAAAAGATTATGGTGCGATTGGTGGAGGCGGTCGATATGACACATTGGTTGAAATGTTTGATGGACCACAAACACCGGCCAGTGGTTTTGCTTTCGGTCTTGATCGTCTTGGATTAATTCTTGAAGAAGAAGGATTTTTCGAACAATTTAAGGATGGATTATTTGCCTATGTTTTGCCGCTTGAAGAAAAAGTTTATCCATATGCTTTTGATGTGTGCAACTTTCTACGGGCTAATGGACTAGAATGTGATATAAACTACGAAATTAAAACGTTGAAATCTTCTTTTAAGACCGTAGATCGCAAAAATGTATCATTTGCTTTAATTATCGGCGAAGAAGAAATGACAAAAATGAGTGTTATGGTAAAAAACAATCAAACAAAAGAACAAGAGCTGGTTTTAGTTAAAGATTTGATGGGGTATTTAAATAAACAACAAGAACAAGATCATGATCACACAAGCTGTGATTGCCATCATGATGGCGAACACGAATGCGACTGTGAATGCGAGGATGATCACGAATGTGATGGTTCATGCAACCATCATCACGAATAGAAAGGATTTTATCTATGAAAAGAACACATAATAATGGAGAATTAAGAATTAACCATCTTGGTCAAAAGGTGACTTTAATTGGGTGGGTCGCTAAAAAAAGAAATTTTGGGAGTATTGTATTCATTGACTTGCGTGACCGTTATGGTATTACACAAGTTGTTTGTCGACAAGAACTTGCCAATATTACGAATGATATACGAAATGAATACATTCTTCAAGTGAGCGGAGAAGTTGTTAAAAGAGAACAAAAGAACGAGGCTTTACCAACAGGAGAAATTGAAGTTTTGGTCCATGAATTGACAATCGTTAATACAGCTGAAACAACGCCGATGATTATTGCTGATGAAACCGACGCACTTGAAGATACAAGAATGAAGTATCGTTATCTTGACTTAAGAAGACCAATTATGCAAAAAAATCTACTAATTAGACACCAAATAATTAAATCTATACGGAAATATTTAGATAATCTTGATTTTATCGAAATCGAAACACCAGTTTTGTCTGCAACCACACCTGAAGGAGCTCGGGATTATTTAGTTCCTTCTCGCGTTAACCCTGGTAAATTTTATGCTTTACCTCAATCACCGCAATTATTTAAGCAATTATTAATGGTTGCTGGATTTGAAAAGTATTATCAAGTTGCTCGTTGTTTTCGTGATGAAGACCTACGCAGCGATCGCCAACCTGATTTCACCCAAATTGATATTGAAACATCCTTTTTAGACGAACTTGAAATTCAAACACTATTAGAAAAAATGTATGTTCAAATATTAAAAGATGTTAAAAATTATGATTTATCTATTCCATTAAGACGCTACAGTTATAAAGAAGTAATGAATCGCTTTGGAAGTGATAAGCCTGATACACGATTTACTTATGATTTAGTAGATATAAAAGACATATTTAATTCTAGCGAATTTACTCCTTTCAAATCTGTCATCGAGCAAGGGTTTATTAAAGGTGTAAACATTACGAATCAAGCGAATGCAATTACTCGTAAAGAAATTGATGTATTGACAGAAATAGCGCGGAAAAATCACGCAAAAGGTCTGCTATGGGCTCGATTTACAAATGGCCACTTTGATGGTCCGTTAGCGAAAAATATAACTGAAAATGAGGCGCTTTTGCTAAAAAACAGACTTGCTGTATCGGAAAACGATATTGTGTTTGTAGTCGCAGATAATGCATGGGAATATGTTTGCAACTCACTTGGTGCAATTCGCAGTTATTTAGGCAAAAAATATCAAGCTCATTTAATGACTGGATATGATTTATTCTGGGTTATTGACTTCCCGTTATTCGAGTATGATTATGAAACTAAGAAGTATAGTTCAACACACCATCCTTTTACAAGACCATTCGAAGAAGACATTCCACTTTTGTATACGAATCCTGGCAAGGTTCGTGCTCACCATTACGACTTAGTATTAAATGGCTATGAATTGGGAAGTGGATCGTTAAGGATATACAATCAAGAAATTCAACGGAAAGTGTTTGAGATTATTGGCTTAACCGAAGATGAAATTGAAAGAAAATTTGGATTCTTCATTAATGCATTTAAGTACGGAACACCTCCACATGGTGGCGTTGCCTTCGGAATAGATAGAATTGCTATGCTGTTAACGGATAGTACTAGTATACGTGATGTCATTGCATTTCCTAAGAACGCAGCGGCTGTCTGTCCTATGACAAATGCTCCAACGTCTGTAAGTGATAAGCAACTTGCTGAATTAAGTATCAAAGTAGTTATAAAATAGTATATATAAAGTATATAATTTAGCATTTAAAGTCCTATTGATCATTTTTTTGTAATCAATAGGATTTTTATATTAAATTTGATAGAAATATAGTGTATAATAAAATCACGTATTATTCTAATAATCGGAGGATATAGCATGAAACAATACAGACCTAATGACATACACAATGTTGCTGTGTTAGGCCATCAAGGCAGTGGAAAGACTTCTTTGATGGAGACTATTTTGTTTGCAACAAATACCATTTCGAAACGCGGTTCCGTAGATGAAGGAACAACAGTATCAGACTATACAAAGGAAGAAAAAAATCAAAAAATATCAATTTATAGTTCATTAATTCCAGTTGAATGGAATAGTATCAAGTATAATTTCCTTGACACTCCTGGCTTTTTTGATTTTGCAGGTGAAGTTAATGGCGTTCTAAGAGTAGCGCGAAATGCGATTATCGTCGTAGATGCAGTTAAAGGTGTTGAAGTTGGTACTAAGCGTGCATGGCGCAAAGTGCGCGCTGCAAGTTTACCTTCTGTTATTTTTGTTAATAAAATGGATAAAGAAAATATTGATTTTGATAAGGTTCTTACTGATATTCGCGAAAAACTCGGTAAAAGAGCTGTGCCTTTCTGCTGGCCAATCGGACATGGCGAAAAATTTGAAGGTTTTGTTAATGTCGTTGACATGAAAGCTCGCATTTTTGATGGTAAAGAAAGCAAAGATGCTGAAATATGGGATGAAAAGAGACCTCACGTTGAAAAATTACATGAAATGATTGTTGAATCAGTAGCTAATATTGATGATGAATTGATGATGAAATATCTTGAAGGTGAAAAAATCACTCAAGAAGAAGTTAATAATGGTTTAAGAGAAGG
>CAYOYG010000093.1:0-3836 GCA_964408135.1 uncultured Eubacteriales bacterium
GGCGCCCAAATAATCGCACCCATTCCAAAACCCCCGACGGCAACACCACTCGCAAAGCCGGTACGATCAGGATATAATTCTTGGGAATATCCAATCAATACTGGATAGACAAGCGCATTGGCAACGCCACCAATCAAGGCATAAAAGACATAAAACAGAAAGACATTATTGACGAACAAACCAAGTGGTATAAATCCAATCGCCATCATGATCATGGAAATCCAGATAACTTTTTTGATTGGTAAAACCGAACGAATTTTCTTAACTAAGAACATAGAAGCAAACATAGTTGCTATCGTAGCGACTGTAAAAACATATGTTGTTTGAGTCGAATTCCACCCATAGTTTTTGGTAAGTTCTGCCCCAAACACACTCCAGGCATAGACAAATCCAGCTGCTGCTTCAATAAAAAAAACAGAAGCTAAATAAAATTTTCTGCGTGATTTAAAATCCATTTTAACACCTCATAACGACATATTATCACACTAAAATTGGGAATACAAAGACAATTTAAACGGCTTGTTATCTTTTTTACAAAAGACCAGAAAACATCCGTAAAAAAACTTGAATTATCCGATAAATGATCCCGCGTTTTTCGTTCGATGGAACAAGAGCACTTACCGATTTTGTTTTTTCAAAATAGTCTTGCATATCCTTAATGCATTGAGTTTGATCTAGGAAAACAGTATTTTCAAAGTGCAAATATAAACTGCGATAATCGAGGTTTGCCGTCCCAATCATCGCCGTCTTGTAATCGACAATCATCATCTTTGAGTGAATAAAACCCGGAGTATAACGATAGACTTTCACGCCACTTTTAATTAATTTGGGAAGATTCGACTCCGTCACCATATAGACTAGTTTTTTATCTGGTATCTTGGGAATAATAATTTCAACATTGACACCTGATTTAGCAGCAACTTGCAATGCATTTTCAAATTCATGATCAATAATGAGATAAGGTGTTGTGATTTGAATATTCGTTTTTGCTGCATAAATCAAAGAAAGATAAACATTTTTCGTGGTGGCTTCATCATCCAGTGGTGTTTCGGAAAAAGGAATGACATAACCATCATCTTCTTTGTCATAATCAATTAAATATTTCCAATAATGAAGTTTCTCGCCTGTAATAAATTCTAATGTATTTAAGAAGGTTAGGGTTAAAGACCAGACAGCCCGGCCATCGAGACGAACCCCTGCATCGTTCCAGTGTCCAAATTTTTGAATTCGGTTGATGTATTCATCCCCGATATTGTTGCCAGTTGCATACCCGATTTGACCATCAATAACGATAACTTTTCGGTGACTTCGAAAATTGTTTGCAAAATTAATGTGTAGACGTAAACGATTAAATTTATACGCTTTGATGCCATAAACTTGAAGCAATTCTTCTGGATAATGAAATGGTAATCCTACGCTGCCTAAATCATCATAAATAATGATGACTTCAACGCCCGCCTGGACACGCATTTGTAAACTTTTTAAAATAGTCTCCCACATATAGCCTTTTTTAATGATGAAAAAATCTAGTAAAATGAATCGTTTTGCTTGTTTTATATCGTCAAGCAGACGTTCAAACATAATCTCACCAGAGGATAAGAAATCGGTTTTCGTGGCTTGAAAAGACATCCAATTTTGATGTAAAAGATAATTCGCTTCCTTTGTCACTAAAGCTGGTTTAAATTTTTGGATGTATTGCAAGCGACCATTTTCAATCAATAGATGGCGTTTAATCTGTTTAGGACTATAGTTCCGTTGGCGATAAAATAAATAAAAGGCACCACCAAAAACCGGAAATAACAATATAGGAATAATCCATAGCAGTTTATACGCTGGATTTTCGTGACGAGTAATCAAAGTGAGCACACTGATAGCAGACAGGGAAAGAAAGACAATATTCCATTGCCAATACGTCGCTGCATAATCAACCATCCATATGAAAAGCCCAATTTGCAGAGCAATTAAAAGGAAAACAATTGATATATGATTTATTAAACGTTTAAATAATCCTCTCATTGCCCTCACATCCATATCTTCTGTGTATTGTATAGTGTATCATAGACAGTCATTCTTGTATATTTCTACTGTCCACCCTTGAAACTTTTTAATATTTTTTGAAAGAATGTCCCTTTGTTTTGCACATAAGCCATACGAATTTCATCCACTTGAGAACTAAGTGAACGAACAAATCCTGGTTCGATTTCAAATCCGAAATTTTGATATAAGCGAATCGCTACAGGGTTGTCTTTTAAAACCCAAAGAACGAGTTTTTTTGTCTTCCTTGTCGCTTGCAAGACATACTCCATCAATTGTTTTCCAATGCCTTGTTTTTGAAAACAATAATCGACATACAATTCTTTAATTTCGCAGATGTTCTTTAGATCTTCACCTTCTGCTTTCCCATAACGGATAAATCCCTTAACAATTCCATCATCATAAACCATCATAGTGTCCAAATCGATGAATTTATTTTCAAGTTCACGAAGAACATTTGTAACAGTTAATGTATTAAAACTATAATTATCATCTTGAAATATAGACCGATAGGCCATGCGTTTACTGAAAACCAAAATCTCTGCGATGCGTTCTAAATCCTTGGTGGTCGCATCTCGAATCATGTTTATCAACCCCTCAACGTGTATTGTATGAAAAAAGTTGCCAATTGGCAACTACTTTACAATACAGCGAGGATCAATTTCGATGCCTCTTTTTCATTCAAACTAGACTAAAGATGAAAACCAATCAAATTACGATCAAAACGGACAATTCTGGCTTGATATCGTCTTGCATTTAGCAATGTCGAAAACGAAGGCGTATAGGTGAAAGTAATACGTTCATCGGCAAAGATCATTGTTTTTCTTTGTGTCGAAGAAGCAATTTGGACTTCATTATGGTCAAAAATGATAAAACGAACATCAATATAATTGTAGCGTTCATTTGTATACGCAGAACAAGTCATCGAAATTAATCCTGTTTCACATTGCAAATCTGGTAAATTGATTGGCAACTTTTTCGCTCCATAAATTCCCCCTCCAATAAGAAGGGCGATAATCAAAAAGAAACGCAGCGTTTTACCTTTCTTAGGTGTTGTCTGATTATCCTCTTTATTTTCAATTGTTTGCTTGATTGAGCTTTCTGGATTACGTAATCGCCATTCTTTCTCACGATGGATAATAATAACAATCACAATACAACTAATGATAATAGTTCCAACAAAGTAAAATAGTATTTTTTGTGTTCCCTGCATACGTTTAACTTTCCTTTTCTTCTTAGTATCCTTTGTTGGTTTCATTCAACAAATTCACCCATGGATTTTGCCCATTATACAACGAAATTTTTGAGTCTTCAACAACAGGAAGCTATTTTGTGAATTTAGGGAATTTAATTTATTTTACTGAGATTTTTTGAGATAATTGTGAATATTAAAGGCCGATTCAATTATTGTATCAAATCGGCTTTTCTGTTACTGGTGTGTTATAAAAAACGATATGCAAGATGTAAAGACCAAAAATGATTATTTCTTTAGTCTAAATAGTGAACTTAAAATAAAGGTTAGAATCATGAATAAAGACGTGCTGATAGTCCCTATTAACTTTATTTTCTCAGATGGAGTTGTGATGGTAACAGTGGCTAGAATCATCAAGATAATTAGAAATAATACCAAGAAACCACAATAGATTTTTTTGCTAATTTGCTTTGCTTTTTCATTCTCCTTATACTCAAAATTATTCATAAAAATTGTTTGAAACAATAATAAAAGTGAAAAGTATATTAATTGAATAATGGCTTTGTTTTCTTGATGATAGTATACGATAAAAATAATGAAAGCAATACTA
>CAYOYG010000094.1:0-3818 GCA_964408135.1 uncultured Eubacteriales bacterium
AGCTCGAGAAAAGAATTAAAAGCGATTTACATTAAGTTGGTCGCTTTTTTCATTCTAAATAAAAAAAGAGGACCTAACGTCCTCGAGTGTTAATCACTCATTCAGGTCTTTAAACCTGTGTTCTAACAAGAGTATAACAAATCTTGATAATAAATCCAATAAAAATGGTGGAGATGACGGGAGTTGAACCCGTGTCCAAGCATAGTCATATCTAGCCCACTACAGTTTAGTTTATTTGATTGTTTTCATCCCACACCCATAATAAACAAAATGGATGCTAGACTAGGATATTGAATTTTCTACCTCTACTGATAACCATCATAGAAGCCTAGTTCCTCTATATTACATGATGGAAGCAGCGAAGAACGAACCGCTTGTCACGTTGCTACCCCCTTAAAGGGCTAACGATATTGTTAGTGTGTTAAACTAAGCAGCAAAAGCTAATTGTCTGTTGCCATTTAATTGGCTTTGGTTATTACGTAACCACTCGACTGCGTGCTAGACCCTTCCATACCTGTCGAGACCATGACATCCCCACATAGATGAGCCGCTTTGTCAATCAAAGCATATGTATTGTAACTGAAATAATCGAAAAATGCAAATAACAAAATAAAAAAATACTTGCTCGATAAATTAAGCAAGTATTTTGATTCACTGTATTAAGGTTGCATTGCTCCCGCAATAACTAACCAAGCCAGAATCGATTTCGCGACTAAACTAAGAACTATGTAGGCTCTTTCTCCATATAAATAGTCTTTCCATTTCCCGACTTTTAAGTATTGAAGAATCATATTGATTGGGAAGGTATTAAAGGCAACAAAGTAGGTTCCAACAATCGCCCAAACAAACCATGGAGGATTGATGGCTCCGCCGGCTCCTGTCATATAAAGAATAATCGCTACCCATGGAGCAATCCCAGCAAAAGAACCCCAGACAAATGGTCCCCATTTCACTTTTTCTCCTGGTAGACGACGCGCATTGATTTGTTCCATCACTAAACCAAATAGATTCATACTCGCATTTACAATAAAGATTAGAATAAGAGAAGCGATATCGTAAATACCAAATAAAGTAGCAATCAAAACAATCATGATTGAAGAACTTAGTGCATATTCAAACCAGCGGAAACGATTGATACCTTTTTGTAGATCTTCGTTATAAATTGCATTGAGTTTTGGTGGAAATGAAATAAGCGCATGCGCAAATGCAGATAAAAATAAAAATACTGCTACTAAAATACCAAATGGTAATTCGAATAATGGCTTGGATGTTAAAAATAGACCAGTCAACGGATCAAAAGACAAATAGTTTTGTGTAATTATAATTTGAAATTCTGTTTTTGAAGCGATAATCGTGAAAGCGAATATCAACAGTAGAATACCTTGAATAAAGTGCAATCCACCCATCAACTGATTAAAGCGTCTTAATTTTTGTAATTTTTGGTTTTCCATAAGAATCCCCCTTGAGAAATATACTTTGTTAATATTATAACATAGTCTATTTTTTCTACCATTGATTTGCTTAACAAAAGGAGAGATAAAAAAAGACGCTCCAAGAGGAGCATCTTTAACTTATTTATCGATATCAAAGAGTAAATCGAGGTAACTTGGAAATGGCAGAAGTGCTTTTGAAAGTAAAACTTCTATCTTGTCATAAAGAGCGCGGATTGTTTCAAGACTTGGAACGGCTTTCTTTAATAGAAGCAAGGATTTTTCTTTGTGTTTGTGCATGCTTTCTGCTTCATGAATAACAGCTTCTAGTATGGCACATTCTTTGCTGACCTCATCGATAAAATTCTTGAATAGTTCGGCTTTGCTGGCTAAAGCAAGAGGCATATAATTATTTAAAGCGACAATTGAGGCAATTTCCTTGCTCACCGCTGGGATAATTTGGGTATGAATCATGTCGATGACCACTTTAGCTTCGGTTTCTTTCATCTTGGCATAAGATTCATATAAAACATCGACGCGAGAGGTGATTTCTGTCTTGGATAAAACCCCGTGTTTTTCAAATAGTTCAATACTACGATCATCATTGAAATAAGCGATAGATTCGACAAAGGTTCCAATATTAGGTAATCCTCTCAGTTTGGCTTCTTTGACCCATTCTTTCGAATAGCCATCGCCATCAAAGAGAACGCGACCATGGTTTTTGATGATATCCGCACAGATTTCTAAAGCGGCTTTCCGTACATCTTGACGGTACTTATGATCTTCCAGGCGATCCGCAATTTCTTTCAAGACATCAGCGACAATCGTATTAATGACGATATTTAAGTTGGCAGCTGATAAACTTGAACCCAACATTCTAAATTCAAATTTATTGCCGGTAAACGCGACAGGTGAGGTCCGATTGCGGTCTGAAGTATCCCGTGGTAAGTAACTTAAAGTAGAAAGACCAAAGGAACTTAAAGCGGCTTTTTCATAAGTGCCTGGTTTTTCACTGATTAATTGTTTTAAGATAGTTTCGATTGGTTTACCCAAGAAAATAGAGACAATGGCTGGTGGGGCTTCATTTGCGCCTAAACGATAATCATTCCCTGGATTAGATGCCATCAGACGAATGAGTTCAGGATGAGTATCGACGGCTTTAATAATGGCAGAAGCAAACAACAGAAATTGAACATTTTCATGGGGGTTTTTTCCGGGATCTAGTAGATTATTACCATTGCTTGTTTGCATTGACCAGTTGTTATGCTTGCCGGATCCATTAACGCCTTTATATGGTTTTTCATGAAGGAGGCAAACTAAACCGTGTTTAAAGGCGGTTTTTTGTAAGACATCCATGACGATATGGTTTTGATCAATGGCTAAGTTGGAATCCATATAAATCGAGGCTAGTTCAAATTGTGAAGGTGCGACTTCATTATGTTCGGTCTTAGCGTACACACCAAGTTCCCATAGTTGAGCATCGACATCTTGCATAAAAGCACTGATTCTTTCGGGAATCGATCCAAGATAGTGAGTGGATAGTTCTTGACCTTTTGGGGGCATAGCACCAAGTAATGTATGTCCTGTCAATTGTAAGTCTTCTCTTTGACCAAACAATTTACGGTCAAGCAAGAAATATTCTTGTTCCAAACCTAGACTAGGATAGACAAATTTACAATCTTTATCTCCAAAAACATTGACAATTCTTGTCGCATGTTTGGATAAAGCATCGATGGAGCGAAGCAAAGGAGCTTTCGCATCGAGCGCTTCCCCATTAAAGGAGACAAAAATCGTTGGTATATACAAGATATTATCACGAATAAAAGCGGGAGAAGTACAATCCCAATACGTATAACCCCGCGCTTCAAAGGTGGCGCGCAATCCTCCACTTGGAAAGGAAGAGGCATCTGGCTCCCCTTTAATTAAATTTTTACCAGAGAATTTTAAAATTGGTTGTCCATCGCGAACATCGATAAAGGATTCATGTTTTTCGGCAGTTAGTCCTGTCAGTGGTTGAAACCAGTGAGTAAAATGGGTACAACCTAAGGAAATAGCCCATTCTTTCATCGCATGAGCAATCGCATCGGCCGTGGAACGATCAAGGGCATCCTGTTTATTTGTGGCCTCTTTCCATAGTTTGAAAATCGGGGAAGGTAGTCTTTGTCGCATGACTTCCTCATTAAAGACCTTTAAGCCAAACTTCGAAAATTTATTTTCCATAATCGTTAATCCTTTCCTCTTTTATAAAGATAAATATATATGTTTGCTGCCTATAAATCAAGATTTTTTTGATTTACTTGCTTTTTTTCGTCATCAAAACGTTTTATATTTAATATTTTTTATAGATGATTGATTTATTTTGCTGTATATGAAAAAGAAGACTGGACC
>CAYOYG010000095.1:0-3766 GCA_964408135.1 uncultured Eubacteriales bacterium
ATTCTTATTTTGTTTAATAACATACTGTGATTCAGGTTCATTAAAGATAGTGCCTTTGACATCTAACAATTCATTTGGAATTGTAAATGTGAGTTCTCGTTCACTTAAATATCCAAAGCGATACTGAGTTTTTAAGTCGTTACCAAACTTTAATGGTGTGTTAAAGAAATTTTCTTCGCTATATTCATTTGACCAAAACACTTTTCCATCAATATTAATTTTTATATTTCTAAGTGAAAAAGTATCATAAGTTCCATAACGATTGGTGCCAGACTTAATTTTAAGTGTGAGTGTGCCCTCAATCACATTAGGACCCATGATGATAAGTGAATTGTCAATAAATTCGTTTTGTGTATCAAAAAGTGGCTTAAGTGGCAACTCGACACCATTAACTTCGATGATGTTGTGATAGTTTTTGTCTAAGTTTAGACTTTGAAACATAATCTTGATTGGTTTGGATATGGTTGGATACAAATCAAGATTTTGATCGTTCACTTCTATGGTAGAAACATCATTTGATAAGATTAAACCAACCTGATTATGACTATAAACCAATGTAGGTTCAATTGCTTTTTTGCTGCAAGCGACAAGAATCACAGTAAACATGAGTATTAGACTAATCAAGACTGATTGTCTAAAAAAACGTGTTTTTTTCATGTTATGGACGAGTTAAATTTATAATCTTAATCTCATTTGGTGCAGCCCCACTAATACGTCCTTCAGACCATAGTTCGTCAGTTCGCGGATTAAAGACTGCCCCTTCTTGTGACATATCAACAAGAATAACGATCGTTTTTTCTACCAATTTATAGGCTGCAATATTTTGAGAGGAATATCTCATAATGGATAATTCATTCGCATTTAAGTAATTTATCATCGTTGTATATTCTCTTACAAGCAATTGTAATTGCATGAGTCTTTCACCAACGACTGGTGGTCTAAACTGAATTTCAACCGTATTTTCCCAACCCTTAATGCCTAAGTTTGAAGTTGAACTAAAACTAACTTTGCTGTTTGTATCGAGTGTTGCTGTATCAATTCGACCTGTGAAATTTGCACGAACAATTGGATCAAAATACTTCCAAGCATTTTGATAGAAGTAAGCATCTACAAGTTCGTTATTATCTTTAATTTCAATTGCATTGAATACTGGTTTTGTCCAAATCAAATCTGGATTTAATCTCTTTTCAGGTGTTAACTCATCATAATCATTCAAAATATTAATTTCAGCTGTACCATTTTGGTCATTGAATTTTGATATTTCAAGTGATCGAAGCAAGGTTGAATTTAAATGTGTATAGGCTGTTCCAGCACCCGGACTTAAGATTGGGAAGAAATCACTGGTACCACCTTCAGGTCTTTTACCAATGAGTGGCATATTTTCAGCAGTCCAAACTGGAATATTTTCATCTAATTGCCAGAAAATTCTAAAGTCTTCTTCTGTTTGACTAAATGCACCTTTTTGCGTTTCTGTATCCACATGGACTAAAGCGGATGAAAACTCTTTGTTGAAAGCATTTGTTCCAGATCCCGCAATCCAGTTATAGGGTTTTAACCAAATTAAAGCTGTGGATAGTGGTTGAATAATGAAATCTTCATCCACAATACTCATAAATAGGTATCCAGTTGATAAGACTTCATTGCCAAGTTTAGAGTCAGCATTTTCATAATTTTGACCTTGCATTGGACTTGCTAGGGCAATTCGATGGTTTTTCATATTATAAGGCTCGTTTGTATTGTTATACACCTTAACATATTCATAACCAGACATCGTTTCATAATGGAAATAATGGAATGTGTCAAGTACAATACCTAAAATAAGTAACTCTGGAGCATCTTCAACAACAAAGGCATTTTCTACATTTGGTAGTGCTGCAGTGTCAGGTAACATCACTGTTGTTGTATAGGTTGGGAAAGCTTTGACAGTAATATCAAACTCAACACTTCTGGTCTTATCTTCGATTGAAAGTGTCGCTGTTAATTTAACACTAGCATCTGGTTGTCCAGCTTGGGGTCTAACAACGATTGCGTTGGCGGTCAGTGTTAAGTCTTCGTTAGGATAAATCGTAACACGTTCTGAATTACTTACCCAAACAATCGTAACTGTATAGGATTTTTCTTCATATGATACAGCGATTTGTTGGTCAAGTAAAAAATAATTGGCACTGACTTCTCCACTTTCAAGTTTGGTTGATACTTGAGATTTTGCGAGATCAATCACTGCATCATAATCGACCTCCTCAACAATCGGTGGTTCATTCGTTTTAGTACATGCAACGAGTAATAAACCGAATGCAAATACCACAATCAAATTAAATAATTTTTTCATCCTATGATCTCTCCTTTGCTAGTGTTTCTTGATAAAACTGATCTAGTATAATAGGTTTAGCCTCTTGTTGTCTGGATGCTTCTGCTGCAAATGCCATCACATGACTTTGAATCGAACGGTCTAGTGTAGAATCAAATGGTTCGTTATCTAGGTAAGATTTCATAAAGTTTTGTACGAAACCTTCATCTGCTCCACCATGATAACCACCAAATGTATCAGGAATAATGGTGACTGGATCTTGTCCAAATTTAGTGACTTCAATCACTCTACCAATTTCGGTAGCTCTAATTTCACCGTATTGACACATAATCTTCATCGTACGGTGAATCTTATTGCTGAATGCACTCATATTAAATGTTGCATGTACACCACCATCAAATTCAAGAATTGTTACTTGATGATCCGGTACGTTATTATCCGATTGGAATACACATCTACCGTAAGGACTTTCTGCCAACTTACTGATTAAAATATCATTGGTTGAAGTATCAAATTGAATACTCTTAATTTTCTTTTCGCGGTAAATCTTTAATGCACTAAATGGACAAGTTCTTTCAACACTACAGGTGATGCATTTAGGTGACATACCTTTTGTATAATGATCATGATTGAAAAAGGCTAAACTGCCCATGGATGATACTCTTTTACATGATTTTTCGTTTAAGAAATATAGTAACATGTCCATATCATGACAAGATTTCGCCACAATGATGGGTGCTGCAACCTCAGTATTACGCCAATTACCTCGCACATATGAATGTGCAAAATGATAATATCCAATGTTTTCATTATGCTGAATGTCGACGATTTCACCAAGTTCTTTTGAATCGATGATTTCTTTAATTTTACGAATCCAAGGGCTATGGCGCATCACATGACATACAGCTACAATTTGATCTGGGTGTTTTTTGCCTAGTTCACCAATTTTTATGGTTTCTTCTAAGGTTTTAGAAATTGGTTTTTCTAAAATCAAATCATAACCTTTTTCTAGAGCAATCATCGCAGGACCAAAATGAAGATCATCTGGTGTACCAATGATGGCAACATCTGCAAGTCGATCAAATTCACTCAGTTTTTTATAATCATCAAATAACTGATTGTCGGCTAAGTGATATCTGGTTTTGTACGTATTTCTAATGGTTTCATTCTTTTCAAATACCCCAACAACTTCATAACGGCCTTGGTAGTATTTTTCCATTGCTTTTAAATATTCACCACTGCGATTCCCAGCTCCTATTACAATAAAAGTGAGCTTTTGAGTTTTATTCGTTAGTCTCATAGTTAACTATTAAATTCCAAGATGTAGGCGATACGGTCGTCGAGTTCATCCAATACATCCTGTAAATCTCTTTCGTAATCGTCATACCAAATCGCTTTGACATATTTTGCAAAATCATCATCTGCTAAAGCTTTAGCACGTCCGATTGGTAATCTGGT
>CAYOYG010000096.1:0-3607 GCA_964408135.1 uncultured Eubacteriales bacterium
CATTTCATTTAAATCAAGTTTCGTCTTTAAATCGAAGCTAATTATAATCTTTTGTACGATATATGCCAATAAATCATTGACTAGAATTAAGATGGTAATTAAGTCATGGTCTTTACTCTCTTTGCTAAAAGCGTAAGGAGTAATATGTGTAAAGGCGTTGCTTTCTTCATAAAAAACCAATAATTTTTGTTTATTTACCTCGTCTTGATAGACATCTTGTCCCAACATAGCAACAAAATCGGGTGAGTTAATCGGTTCTGTATTGTTCAATTTCTTTAAAAAGAGAGCCCAGCCTGAAAGCCGATTAATCCGATTATCATCAATAGTGGCTTGAAAATATTCTTGATAATAGTTTCGGATGGTGGCAATATTTTTTTCGTTTTCTAAACTCATATCATCGGCGATTTTCAAGAAAGTTCGGGAGGATTGTTGCGCTTCGAAATTTTTAATGTTTTGATGAATGTGATAGATTTCATTGCGTTTTTCATCTTCATCCATTAAAACATTGATATTGGCTAATGCTTCAATGATGTAACGGGCTTGAATAAAAAATAAAAGACTATTTCCTGCAAATCCACTTTGCAGTAAATCATCATAACGAGGGGCAAGATCCTGGAGTAAAAAGACGGTGCCTTTGCCCTTATAGTTCGTAAAATTGGTTTGTTTGATGGCCTGAGCAAGTTTGATGATGCTACGTGGAAGTACATTTGGTATTCTTAACTTGTGTTCGATGATATAATCCTCAATCCGATTATTGTGGTTACTTAGTTTCATAAAATCAGGGAAAATAGCTGACTCTTTTATGATTTGATAAATATTGCGTCTTAATTCATCAATCAAACCTTCATCCACATACAGTGAATAGATAACAGAAACATCACTGATTGCCGTTGGTGAATGAATGGTTTGTGCGTAGTGAAAAGAAGGATGTATGAATGTATCTAAGTTTTTAATTAAGGTTTCGATAAAATCGATTTCTTCTTGGTCATCAAAATGAATATATTTTAATAAATCCTTGGTGGAGGTTGCTCGTTTTCCTTTGAAACGAGGAAGCCATTCAAAACGTTTTAAATAGCGTTTTTCATTAACAATATTACTGTAGAGCATTTCGATACGTTCGCCATCATCGTCTTTCGTTGCATAATACTTTTCACTATATTCAGGGTGTTCATCAAGGATGGTTAAAATGAGGTATGCCTCTAAACAGTTGCGTAGAAGAAGACGATTCATCATGGCTTTTGGCATATAATCAGAAATATTTGTGGCTAAATCCTCTTCGACCGATAAAGCGTAATTCATCGCGCTTTGGCAAAATCCATTTATGCAAGAGTACATGGCTTTTTCGGTGATAGTTTCAGTGCGCCATTTATGCAAAAACAAACTGGTGGTGTAAACAAAACTAAAAAACTGATCATTTTTGTTTTTTATTGCGGTTTTTAATTCATGTTGCATACACTCACCTCTTTGTTCATTTTACTATCTTTTACTATAGAATACTACACGATTTATGTTAAAATGAAAATGGTGATTATATGATTAAAGTATTTGCAACTGATTTAGATGGAACCTTGCTGTTCCCAAAGAAAAAAATCCGTATGATATCATCGGCGAATCGACGATATCTTCGAAACTTAGAAAATAAGGGAATTAAGATTGTTTTTGTGACTGGACGCAACATTCGTTTTTGTCAAAAATTGGCCAAACGCATCAACATTCAATGCGATTTTATTACGGATAGTGGTGGTCGAATTACTATAAAAAATACAACTCATAAAATGGCAGCTATTCCCAATAACATTGCTTTGGATATCACCCGAGTTTTGCAGGAGAATGAATTAAAAGCTGTACTCGCAATTGCTACTGAGAATTCGGAAATTTACTCGAATGCTTGGGCCCAAGGAAAATTATGGGAAATGTTTTTAAAAACATATAGTTTGAAAGATTTATTCTTATCACAGCGGATTCATGTAACAAAACGAAAGTTTAATTATCATATTAATCGAGCTAAAATCCTAAAAATCACCATTATCTTTCGTAAGAAATATCAAGAAATTGTTCAAAAATATATGGACGAAATGGCCCATAAATACCCAGAACAACTTGAATTTGCTTATGGAAATAACTACCTTGAAATCACCAGCTATCGTTGTAACAAGGCGCACGCATTAACAGAACTTATTGATTATTACACCATTACTAAAGATGAGGTCATTGTTGTTGGTGATGAAGGCAACGATTATGAAATGATTAAACAATTCCCGAATTCCTTTGCTATGGAACAGGGAAGCGAGCTAATTAAGGAAGTTGCACAACATGTAATTGGTCGCATTAGCGATATCGATAAATTTATAAAGTTGTAATTGAATAGTGCTTGTTTTTTTGATAATATAAATATGTTATAAAGGAGTTTCTCGTGTATGAACAAAAAGAATATAGCTCTCACAGTATTATATAGTTTACTTGGATTGATTTTTATAGTGTCGATGGTTCTTGCCATTTCTATTGCTTTTCAAGCGCCCTATGCTCTCAACTTAGAACACTATATCACCGTTGATTTAGCCTATTATGATTTTGACTTGCAAAGATTTTGTCAAACAACTATGTTTATTGTAGCAGCGGTATTGATTGTTGTCTTAGTATTTTTTGATGAAAGAGCGAGCCGTAAACTAAAAAAAGGTAAATAAAAAAGCTCCTCTAAAGAGGGGCTTGTTTTATTAAAACTGCATGGCGTATGAATGAAATAAACAAGATGGCGGAGGAAGAGGGATTCGAACCCTCGCTAGCTTTGACACTACTGCTGGTTTTCGAAACCAGTCCCTTCAACCGCTTGGGTATTCCTCCACAGTCGTTATTATAACATTAAAGTACGCGTAGTCAATTAGAAAGGAAAAAAATGAAAACAGAAATTTTAATTGTCATTGCTGTCAGTACCATTCTTGTCATTGTTTTTCTTTCGTATTTAATGATTTCGAAAAACCAAAATGTTCGATTACAAGCCGCTGATTTGACTTCTTTTAAACGTAAATATTACTGTCAAATTGATTTCAATCAAGAGAAAATTAATTTTTATTCTTTAAAAAATATTACCCCATTTGCCTTTTACTCTTTTACAGATTTCGAAAAAATTATTGAGGCTGGCAATGTGGAAAGTTGGAGTAAGTGGTTAAGTCGTATACGCCGGGGTGAGGATTTACAAAAAGAAGCAGTATCCTTATTTGTCAATCAATTTATGGGCTATGACAAAGCACTGGTTAAGTTTGCCCTTCGCCGACTAGTAAAAAACCAAGCCTATGTGCACTTTGATATTCTACCGCAAATGAATTTAACTGCAAGCGACATTAGTGAACAAATGGATACTAAGAAATTTGCCCGGAAACTTTCTAGTCTTGCCTTGGATTTATCGCGACCAACCGGAGCGATTATCTGTATAAACTTTGGTATGTTTGATAACTTGGTCAATCGGTATGGTACTAAGATTATTGCGCCTTATCTTTCGCATTTAAGCGAACTAGTCGCTCGACTAAAAGTAGGTAATATCATCAAAGGTTATTATAGTAAAGACATCTATTTATTATACAAACAAGGTCTAGTTTCCCAAATTAACATC
>CAYOYG010000097.1:0-3595 GCA_964408135.1 uncultured Eubacteriales bacterium
CAAGTATCCAGGATAGCCCTTCATAAAGACTAATCCTAGATTAATTTCACTTATAGGAGATATACTTGAAAATGTTTCTGCTTTAGATCCATACTTAAAATAGACGTTTTCTTTTAAGATACCCAAGCCTTCAATTGAAGCGATTAATACATCCTTATTTAACTTGAAGTCAACACCGATTTCATTTCTTAAATAGAGTTCTCGCATTAGTATGCACCTCCTAATGCTTTATCAATAGAATTAATATCAAATCTTGATGCTGTGGTGTTCACTGTGACATTGTTTGTAGTTGAGTTATGTGTTGTTGTACTACTATTCTTTTGAAACAGTTTTCCAGTAAATAAGTCTCCAAAGAATCCACCAACACTTTTAATCGCACTTCCCACACCATCAAAAATACCTTTGATGTTATCTGCTATCCATTTGAATGCATCAATAATTTTTTCTAAAACCCAAAGGATCGGTTCCAGTAACATAAAGATAACTTCAAGTACTGGTGCTAAAACACCGCCAAGTATTTCGCCTACCATTGTAATAAGTGGTGCAAGTGCTTCAAATAGATAAGCAATAAAATCAAGTTGTTCTATTAATGGTGTCAGTAACATTTCAATTAGTGGCGAAAGTAATTCCATAATGGATGCAATTATTTCAATAAAGACCATCAGAATTGAAAGAAGCGGTTCAAGGACTGCAAAGATTATCTTTAATGCTGGTTCTAATACAGCAACAATGACATTGATTACAACACCTAAGACAGCAACAATCACTTCGATGATGGATGCCAAGACATTTAGTATGGAGTTTAGTGGCTTTAATATAACGTTGATTAGATTGCCTAATACCCCAATGATCGTACCAATAATCTTAATAAAGACATTAAGTATATTCATAATCGGTTCTAGTAGGGCTTGAATTAACTTCATGAGTTGACCAATAACTGTACTTACTAAACTGATTATCACTTCAATGATTGGTTTGAGTGCATCTATAATCTTAACAACTTCACCAATCAAACTGATAATGACTGGTAATATTTCATCAATCAGGTCTAAAACGATAGCAATCACATTGCCTAGGACATCAACAATTACATTGATAACAGCTTCAAGCGCTGGCATGATACCTTCGATTAAAGTGACAATCACATCAATGACTTGACTTAAGACTTCAACAATTAAGTTGATCACCGGTTCTAACTTTTGAACTAGACTGGAGATTAGATTACTAATTGGTTCAAGCAATCTCGAAAACATCTCCATGAGATTTTTTAGTGTTTCTCTAAACTTCTCATTTTGAAGTAGCAATACCGCAAAGGCTGCAACAAGCCCTATTAGAGCAACTTTTCCAAACGAAAAGCCTTGGAAGAATTTTAGTATTTCGCCACTAGCCATTGCTGCTTTTAGTGTTTTAATCATTGGAATGATTTTGGCAACAATACTTATTACAGGTCCAATTGCAGCCAGTACACCTAGTAAGATGATAACTGTTTTCTTAACAGTCTCTGATAGATTACTCCACCAAGTTGTTAGATTTTTAATGACTGGGATGACTTTGTTTTGGACTCTTTCAACCAACTTCTGCAAGGTTGGTACAATTTCAACTCCGATTGCAACACTTAAACTTGAGACACTTTGTTTTAAGTTATCCAAAGAATCATGAAATCTACCACTAATCTCTGCTTGTTCGGTTGTAACAATACCTAATTCTCTTGCTTGATTACGAAGATTTTCAATATCACTTGATGTAGCTACTAATACTTGGGTTAGTTCACTACCTAACTTCTCGCCAAAGATTTCATTTGCAAGTGTAGTCCTTGTTGCTTGATCTTCTACCTTTGATAAAGCACTTCTAATGATTTCAAAGGCTTCATCGGTATTCTTACCAATTAGTTTATCTGAAGAAAGTCCTAACTTAGATAATGTTTCATTATACTTTTCGCCACCACTACTGACTTCTCCTATAATAGAGTTTGTTTTAATTAATGCCTTTTGAAGATTTGTACTATCAACAGCAAGCATCTTTGCAACATATCCCCACTCTTGATAAGCTTCAACTGATAAGTATACTTTTGATGCATCATCAGCTAAATCATCTGCAGTTTGTGTTGCTTTTACGGCCAAGGCAGAAAGTGCCGTACCAACTGCTAAAATTGGTGCAGTTAAATACTTAGTAAAACTAGAACCTATTTTCTTTAGATTTTCAGTATTTATCCCACCAATCTTTTTGATTTGGTCTTCAGTTTTCTTTAGTTCTTGATTGAGTTTGTTAATATCAGATTCTGTATACTCAACTGAACGCCTAACTTGATTGAATTGTTCTTGTGAAATTGCGCCAACTTGTAAAGCCTTTTTGGCTTCTTCAAGTCTTTGATTTTGAACTTCTAATCGCTTCTTAGTGTTTTCTAAAATACTATTTAACTTATCTTGTTTTTCACGCCATTTATCAAGATTCGTACTATCAAATTTAAGTGAGTTATTGATTGCTTTTAAATCTTTTTGTTCTTCTTTTAACTCACTATTTATATCCTTTAACTTCTGGTCAAGATCAGATGTATCTAACCCAAGTTTTATATTTAGCCCTTTAATGGTTTCTGCCATATAATCTTAACCCCTTTCCTTAAAGTAAGAATTTATCAATGTCTAATTGATTTGCACGTCTAGTATCACTATTTTCATCCATCGCTTTAATTCTTAACTCGACAATTTCAAAATAAGTTTCAATGCTAAAGAGTTCACTATCTCTAATTGGTATACCCAACTCACCTAGGTTTAAAATGATTGAAGCCGTAATGGGAGAAGTATTTATCTCTTCTCGATACTTCTCCCTGGTTCGTTTTTTGAGGTCTTAAATACCTCTGCTATCACTTCGCTTAATTTGGTTAACGCTTCTTGATTCGCTAAAATATCAAAATCAAATTCATTTAAAAAATCATCATAACTCTGATTAGTAAACGGCTTATGCAAGATATAAAAGATACGAAAAATGGTATCGATCACTTTGGAAACATCATCACTATTTTTACTTACCTTCTCAATACCGGTAATATCACTAAAGAGTTCAGTACCAAATGTATTTTTATAAGAAATGATTGAATAAAGTGATGACTTAAGGCGGTAAGTTTTACCGTTAATATCGATTTGTTTTTCCATAGACCTAACCTGTAATTACTGGCAGTTCAGGTTTTACTGTTAAAAATGCTGCATAGTTTTCATCACTCTTGTGTGAAACGATATGCGTAACTAAGTAATTACCGACCGCTACTGGTTCTGCAACAATTGAAAGTGAAATACTATTTGCCTCAGCTGATTCACCCTTTGTTTTGGTTGCTTCATTAATTGGTGTAACTGAACATTTATAAAACCAAACACGACGTGCCTCACTATCGCCTTGAAACTCAAAGCCTAAAGCAAACTTTTCATGTTTTGCATTATTTACTTCAACTAGGTTACCATTTGATAATTTGATATAACCTAAAATACTTGTCTTAAAGTCTTCACTTAGTTCTGTTAATTTAAGTGTGATGTTACGCCCTGCATTTTGAGTTAGCGTTGCAATCACCGCATCATCTGCATAAATACGTTCACTGCCACCAATC
>CAYOYG010000098.1:0-3591 GCA_964408135.1 uncultured Eubacteriales bacterium
CATTTGATTCACATGGCAGTATTAAGCCTAATGTGTTATCACCACAGGCTTTTTTTGCCAGAAAAGCCACTACTGCGGAATCGACACCACCAGAGACTCCAACAATCAAACCTTTTGCATTCGCATCTTTCACACATTGTTTTAACCATTCGACTAGATAATCTAGATATTCTGTTAATTGCATGAATATTCCCCCTCATGTAAAACAAGTAAATTATATAACAAGAAATGCGTTTGTAAACAGGGTTTTGTATCAAATTGTTGATTTTTTTTGCTAATATAGGTTTAATTCTTTCATTTTTTCGTCAATAAATTGATTTGTATATAACTTATAGTAGTATCCTTTCAGAGCCATCAATTCACCATGATTGCCTTTTTCCACTACTTCTCCACTGCGAACAACTAAAATCACATCGGCGTTTGTAATAGTAGATAACCGGTGAGCAACAACAAAACTTGTCCGATCATTTAAGATATTATGAATCGCTTTTTGAATAACCGCTTCAGTCTCAGTATCAATCGAAGAAGTCGCTTCATCAAGTACTAAGATTCTTGGATTTGCTATGACGGCACGTGCAAAAGCAATTAATTGTTTTTGCCCTTGAGACAGACGATTTCCACCTTCTCCAACTTCACTATCATATCCTTTTTCTAATTTTTCTATGAAATCGTGGGCATTGGCCGTTTTAGCAGCAGCAATTACTTCTTCATCGCTTGCATTTAAACGTCCATAGCGAATATTCTCACGAACTGTGCCGCTGAATAAATGAGGTGTTTGCATAACATAGCCAAGATTCGCATGTAACCACGCGATAGAGCGTTCTCTATAATCTTTACCATCAATCAATATTTCACCTTTTGTAGGCTCATAGAAGCGGCAAAGTAAATTAACAATGGTTGATTTACCGGCACCCGTTTCACCGACTAAAGCAATTGTTTGACCACGTTCAACCTTTAAATTGAAATTCTTTAAAACGATTTGATCCTTGCCGTAAGAGAATATGACATTTTTAAATTCAACTTGGCCATCAAGAGGTTCCCAGTTTTCTTTTTTGGGTGTATCATAATCCCCATATTTTGCAACAACTTCTGGTCGATCAATAATATCAGGTTTAACAGCTAGAATATTGAAAACTCGTTCCGCAGCTACTTGAGCATGTTTCATTTCATTGGTTACACGAGCAATGCCAAGAACTGGTTCAAAAAACATTGTCGTATAGGAGACAAACATAAATAGACGCGCTGGATCAAGTAGTCCATTATAGACTTTTAATCCTCCAAAATAGGCCATCGCAGCAATGCCGGTAGCGGCAATAATCGCAATAATTTGATAATAGAGTGAACTATATATTGCCGATTTAATGGATGTTTTTCGATATTTTTCAATTAGATTATCAAAATTTTGATTATTTTTTTCTTCAAGCACTAAGCTTTTTGATGTTTTTGCTCCCATAATGCCTTCGTTAAACGATCCACTTACAATGGCATTAATTTTACGTACTTTGCATGAATAGCGAATAATGACACGACGGAACAATATTCCAATCAATAAAATAGTTGGGACAATAATAATCATAATAAGTGACAATTGGACATCAATCATCAACATGACAACTAAAATGGAAATTAATTTAAAGATACTGCTAACGATATCACTTAGTCCCCAAGAGATAATTTCACTGACCCGTGAAGTATCGTTCATTGTACGCGAAATTAACCATCCAACAGAGTATTTGTCAAAAAACGAATAAGATTGACTTTGTAAATGACAGAACGATTGTTCAATTAAGTCGGTATAAATCGTCCTTTCAATCTTGGATGAATTTCGAATAAATGCTCGAACAAAGAAAGCATAAAAAACAATAAAAACAAGCATAGCAGCAAAAAATCCATAGATTCCATCTAGATTGTTTTGTTCAATAAACCGGGTAATTCCGTCTTCCGCAATGAATTTAATGAAGTATGTTTCGGCAAAAGAAAGGATGACAGCAGAAAGTAAAGCAGCAATTGCGTATTTTTTATAAGGTTTAAGATTTAATATCAGTTTTTTCCAGATTGACGTCTTAATCTTATCCTTAAAATTTATCTCATCAAAATCTTCATGCATTATTGTTCACTCCCTTCAGCTTTAACGAAAAAGTTTTGAATATTCCAAATATTTCGGTATAATCCTTCTTTTTCAACCAATTCGGCGTGTGTTCCCATCTCGGTAATTGCTCCATCTTCTAAAACAACGATTCGATCTGCATCCATTGCAGTCGTGATACGATGGGTGATGATGATGGTTGTGGTTTTATCTTGACGTTTCTTTAATGCACTTCGGATTTTTAAATCCGTTTCAGTATCAACGGCACTTAAAGAATCATCAAAAACTAGAATTGGTTTATTATCAACGAGCATACGTGCAATCGAAATTCGTTGCTTTTGTCCGCCAGACAATGTCACTCCTCGTTCCCCCACTACTGTCTCATACCCTTTATCGAAACGTTCGATATCATTTGCAATTGAGGCAATTTCAGCAACACTCTTGATGGTATCGATTTCCTTCTTTTCGAGAACTACACCAATATTTTCCGCAATGGTTTTTGAATACAAAAATGGTTCTTGCAAAACGACACCAATTTTCTTGCGTAAATATCGTTTATCAATTGTCGTAATATCAACATTGTCTAATAAGAGTTTTCCATTAGAAGCATCCAGCATACGATTTAAAAGACTAACTAGAGTCGACTTTCCGCTTCCGGTTTTTCCGATTAAAGCGATGGTTTCCCCCGCTTTGATATCGAGATTGATGTTTTTAAGTGTCGGATTACTGGCATCATTGAATTTAAATGACACATTTTCAAACCGGATATTACCAAAAATCTCTGGTTTTTCATGTGCATGGTCATTAATGTATTCTGTTGGCGTATCAACAATTTCAAGAATTCGAGCGCTCGCTATGTCAGAGCGACTTAATTCACCGATTTGACGCGCCAATGCTCTGGTAGGCCAAATAATTGCTTCAACAAATAAGAATAAAGAAATTATTTTATCCATTGATAATATCCCATTACGGAAAAATACAATCGATACTCCTAAAGAATATAAGAGCATTAAATAAGCAAATCCATCACTAGCGCCCCAATATGTTGCCATACGATTCATAATTTTTGCCCATGTTTTTTCAAACTTATGGAGAGCGGTTCTGAACTTCGATATCTCGTGATCTTCATTCGCAAAAGCTTTTACGACTCGAATACCAGTATAATTTTCTTGTACAACTGTGGTCAACTTACCTTCATCTTCTTCAATTTGTAAAAAGGTTGGTTGCATTTTGCGAAAATAAACAACTGAAACAATAAATAATATTGGGATAAAGATTAATACATATAGTGAATATTTCCAATTTATGATGATCATTTGAACAGCAATCATTGCGATTCGAGCAAAACTATTGACCATATTCAGCAGAACTTGGCTAAAGAATCGTTTTACTCGACCAATATCAGAAATGCTTCTTTGAATTAAATCACCTGTTTCAGCATGATTTAAATACGAGAAAGGTAAATCTTGAATGTGATGGTAGAAATCTGTTTGAAGATTGTAACC
>CAYOYG010000099.1:0-3580 GCA_964408135.1 uncultured Eubacteriales bacterium
CTCTCTTTCTTTCACCCAAAATTGTATCAAAAAAAATCGAAAAAATAAATAGGATTACGATGAAAAACCGTTGGGTAATTCAAATGTTTGCTCTTTATTAGTAATTGGGTGAACAAAACCCAAATAAGCACTTTGTAAATAGAAAGATCCACGTGGATTATCATTGTAT
This sequence comes from uncultured Eubacteriales bacterium, assembly GCA_964408135.1. GTDB lineage: Bacteria > Bacillota_I > Bacilli_A > RFN20 > UBA1709 > CAYOYG01. The sequence goes on from CAYOYG010000099.1 coordinate 170, forward strand.
AAAGTATCGCCGATTAAAGGGTGATTTATGGCGGCCATATGAACCCGTATTTGATGCGTTCTTCCCGTATGAAGGGTTAATTCAACTAAACTATTCTCGCCGATATAACGTACTACACGATAAGAAGTGCGCGCCACTTGACCATCGCTAGCAACCATCCGTTTGGTTGTTTTTTCTCCTGCTTTTTTAATGGGAAAATCAATCATACCTGTTGTTTGCTCCAAATGCCCTTGGCATAAGGCTATATATTTTTTAGTCATACTGTAATTCTTAGTCGCAAATAGTCCATGTATATATTGGTGTTTCGCTAGCATAATCAGTCCACTTGTTTCATAATCAAGACGATTCACAAAATGAATTTTACTGGCAATATGGTTTTTTGCATAATAGTTTGCTACCATTCCCGCGAGGTGTCTTTGATAATGAACACCCGTACCTAAAGTGGCAAGTTGACTTGGTTTATCAACAACCAGCAAATAATCATCTTCATAGATGATTTGTAAGTCACCCTCGATACGATTGACATGACTAATTTCATCAGGTAAAACAATCTCAAGTGGGACTTGCGAAGTAACAGTATCATTGAATTGTAAAACATGATTATGTTGAAAAGCAAAAGGACTTTGGCGATATTTTTTTAATAGATCATCGGAAAAAAGATGCGCACGCAAAAATTGGAATAAAGGTTCTTCGTGCAACGGAATAAATTGCAGGGAGATGGCCATACTTAAATACTATACAAAATCATCCCAAGAACAGCGGCAATGATGATTAAAAAGATAGGGGATATTTTCTTAAACCGTAGTTTAACAATTACTAGTGAAAGCAAGATAGCTAGATTACGGTAGTCAAAGTTATTTAAACTAATTGGCATAGCAACAAAAAAGGATTTGCCAACCAAGGTAACAAACACACCGATGAGTAAACCGATGATTACTGGTTTCACACTATTGAGAAATTTGCGAACTTGACGATTCGATGCAAAAGTGGTCGAGAACAACTTCGCAATTAGTAAAATAATGATGAAGGAAGGAAGAACTAACCCGAAAGTAGCGATGATAGCTCCAAATACACCACCCGTTTTTGCCCCGATAAAGGTAGCAATATTGACGGCAAATGGTCCAGGAGTAGACTCTGAGATAGCGATGAAGTTATAGACAGTATCGATATCCATCCAACCCTTGGCTACGACTTCGGTTTGGATCATGGGAATCATCGCATAACCGCCACCAAAAGTAAATAAACCAATTTTAAAGAAGGTAATAAAAAGTTCAAGTAAAATCATTTTATTTCCCCCTTCGCTAGAAATGTATAATAGAGAATACCAAGGACCGCTCCGGCAATAATTATATAGATGGCACTAACTTTAAAAAAGAAGGAAGCAACCAAGGCTCCACAAATAATGACAATATTGTAAGGTGTAAGTTTGGTTTTTTTGGTCAACTTGAAAGTGGCTCCAGCAATTAATAAAGTGATAGCGGCCATAATGCCACGGAAGGCATAATTAACGAGGGTTAAGGCGACAAATCTATCGTAAATAACAGCCACTAAGGAAATGATAATTAAAGAAGGAAGAACTAAACCAAAGGTTCCAGCAAGTGCTCCCCAAAAGCCACCAACTTTATAACCAATAAAGGTAGAGGCGTTGATGGATATTGGTCCTGGTGTTGATTCAGCGATGACGAGGATATCCATAATATCATCATCACTTATCCATTTTCGTTTTTCGACCATTTCGGCGTGCATCAAAGGGATGATGACATAACCACCACCGAATGTAAATAATCCTAACTTAAAAAAAATCAGGAAAAGCGTAAGCGGCGATACGGGTTTTTTTCGCATAAAATCTATCTCCTACCTGTCTATTTTATTATAGTCCTTCAACCATTTCAATCCAAGATATATCTAATTATATCAATAGGTAAAATCCATGGTAAAAGTGACAACAAAAAGGTCATAAGTGTTGGTTAAAAACAAAATAGAAAGCAAAAATCAAAGATGGTTTGCTAATTTAAAATGAGATGATATAATATACAAGTCAGTGAAGAGGTGATGAGTGATGAAAAAAAGATACAGTGCGCACAAAGATTATATCTATGTTCCAAGAACACGGATATTGTTTTATATATTTCGTTTTTTACTAAAGATAAAATACCATCGGTATCAAATTGAGTTTGAGGTACAACCTAAGCCAAAAGAATTGACTATTTATACGTCCAATCACTGCCAAGCGTATGGACCGATTATTTATCAAATGTATTTTAATAAAAGACATGGTTTACCCATCAATGGTCAACCCCGTATTTGGGCCACAAGTGAACTAGTTCATCACGGTGAAACCTATAAATTCTTTAAGTTTGTGACCATGCGTCGGAGCAAACACAAACGCTTGTGGAAATTTATCAGTGCTATTTTGTCTCCACTTGCGGTTTATGTCTTTCGCGGTGCGGAAGTAATTCCCGTCTATCGGAGCGATAAAATAAAAATCACTTACGATAAGTCGGTGCAAACTTTAAAAGATGGAAAAGATGTCATCGTCTTACCAGAAAATCCAACGAGATTGAATGATTTTATTCACAATTTCAATATTGGATTTGTCGATATAGGAAAACGGGCGTATGAGGAATTAGGCATTATTGTTCCGTTTTATCCAATGTACATCTCACCCGCTTTAAAACGGATTAAAGTTGGTAAACCAATTTATTATGATCCAACCCTTGATCAATACGAACAACGAGCGAAAGTTGTGCATTATTTAGAAAATGCCGTTACAGAATTGGGTCGTAGTTTACCCCCACATAAAGTTATATATTTTAAATAAAATGTGCTATGATAATTAGCAAAGGAGCAAAAGTATGGAAGAAAAAGAACCGGTCGTTGTTGAAGTAGTCGAAAAACCAGCCGAAGATGAAAAAGCCATTAAAAAAGTATTTAATATCGATGAAGAAACTTATATGGAATACGCCAATTTTATTTCAAAAGGGCGCAGTATCAAAACCACTTTAATTACTGCAGTGATTATTGCTGTTGTTGTTTACTTCTTCTTTAAAACCGATAGTTGGCTGGAGTCGCTTAAATATATGGCAATCTATGCAGGAGCTTATATCGCCATTGCCTTGATTTCTAGCCGGGTATTAACGCCACGAATGATGAAAAATTCGTATCATAAACGTGGAATTGGAACCATTCCATTTGATGTAACGATTAAAGAAAGTGGTATGTTGCAAACTTTCGAAGAAGGCAATATTGAAATCCCTTGGCAAGAATTTGCCGCAGTCCAACAAACCGAAAAAACCTTCTTCTTTACCATGTTAAACCGCCGCGCTGTCTTAGTACCAAAGAGTGTGTTTAGCGGTGAAGAATTGGTTGAGTTCCGCAACTTACTCAATCGGAGTTTAAATGAATCTGCCA
>CAYOYG010000100.1:0-3565 GCA_964408135.1 uncultured Eubacteriales bacterium
GATGGTCGGAAATTCACAATCCAACATTGGATGTTCGACGCCTTCAACGGTGACGGTCTTCTTTTCATAATTGATTTTATCCAGTAACATCCGGTCATTCATTTGATAATTTGGATGGCGTTGAATGACTTGACCTTCTAGTTTAAACATGATGATACTGAGAACTTTGCGCATTTTTGCCATCAAATCAATATCGTGCATCTCATAGTTTATTTTACTTTTTGGATAATAGATTTTTGCAACATTATTTGGGTATAGTTCTTCCGCATAAATCGCTAGCGGTAATAAGTTAATACTATAGATATCTTCGATTACAGTTAAGATGTTGTATTTCATGGCATTGGTAAGAACATTACAGATACAGGCGCCACTCCCGCTGGCGGCTCCCATCCATAAAATATCATGATTGCCCCATTGGAGGTCAACTGCATGGTGTTTCATCAAGTAGTTGATGATAACATCTGGTCGATCACCACGGTCAAATAAATCCCCTAATACATGCAACCGATCGATGACGAGACGTTTAATGACACCACAAATAGCAATAATAAATGCATCTGCCCGATCAATGTCGATGATGGATTGAATAATTTTTGAGTAGTATTCTTCTTTGTTTTGAATCGAATGATCCGCATGGAGTAATTCATCTAGGATATATTCAAAATCTTTCGGTAAACTTTTTCGGACTTTTGAACGGGTAAATTTTGAAGCAGAGGATTTACAAACTTCAATTAATAGCGAAAGGGTTTGTTGATACCACACTTGTAAATCTTTGACTTTTCTTGAGTCTTTGATTCGATCCAATTTGGCTTCAGGATAATAAACCAGGGTGGCTAATTCAGATATTTCATCTTCACTCATTTGGTCTTTAAATAAGGTTTGCATTTTATTGCGGATATTACCGGAGCAATTGTTGACAATATGCATAAATGCATCCGCTTCACCATGTAAATCCGAGATAAAATGTTCGGTTCCTTTTGGCAATTCTAAGATGGCTTGTAGGTTGATAATTTCCGTCGAGGCTTTTTGGACGGTTGGAAACTGCTTGGATAGCAATCGTAAATAGCGTAGTTCTTCGTTATTTAGCGTATAGCGATTCATATTATTCGCCCCCATAAAAACCATTTTAAGATGTTTTCGATTTTTTTTCAAGATAATATACCTTTTATTGGACTTAGTGTATAATTGGTTCGGGAGGTAGATCAAAATGGAAAATAAAGTATTTAATGCGGAAAATCTATATCAAGCATTAACCGAAAAGTCCGTGAAAAAAGTTCGTGAAATTTTTGAAGAGTTCAATCCAGTCGATATTGCTGAAGCCTTAGAAAGACTTGATGATCTACCGGATTTTGTTTTTATTTTTAAAACCGTGCCCGCTCAGTATACCGCCGAAGTCTTTAGTTATTTGGATAATGAAACGAAACAAAGCATCATTCGCACGATGACTAGTGAACAAATATCGATTATTTTGGAAAACCTTTTTGCCGATGATATCGTTGATTTTGTGGAAGAATTGCCAGCAAACCTCATTCAAAAAATTCTTCAAGCAGCGACCAAGGAAACGCGAAGTGAAATCAATCATCTATTAAACTATGATCAAAATTCAGCCGGTTCAATCATGACGGTTGAATACGTAGAATTACGCGAAGAAGATACGATCGAATCCGCAATGGATAAAATTCGTAAGTTTGGTCGACAAGCCGAAACCATCAGCTATCTTTTCGTGATTAATAACAAACGTGAACTTGTCGGAACTTTACGATTGAAGGATATTATCTTTTCACCATTGCATGCCACGATTGGTGAGATTATGGAACGCAATTTTGTCAGTGTTTTCACCTATGATGATCAAGAAGTGGTTGCCGATAAAGTCAAACGTTATGACTTAAACGCCATTCCTGTTTTGACGAAAGACTTTCGTCTAGTTGGGATTATTACCGCCGATGATATTATCGACGTTATCGAAGAAGAAGCGTCGGAAGATATTCAAAAAATGAGTGCGATTACTCCATTGGAAGATGAGTATTTAAAAACCTCGATTTTTGAACTAGCAAAGCGGAGAATCCCTTGGCTTTTTATCTTGATGATTTCTGCGACCATCACTGGTCTTATTATCAATAAATATGAATTAGTTTTACAACATCTTCCTGCCTTATCCATGTTCATTCCAATGTTGATGGATACTTCTGGTAACTCGGGTAGTCAATCCAGCGTCTTGATTATTCGGGGTTTAGCCCTGCGCGAACTGGATACGAAAGATTATTTTAAAATATTGATTAAGGAAGTTGGCGTTGCTCTAATTGCGGGAATTGTTCTCGCCATCTTTGATTTTGGCTGGATTTTATTACAAAATAAAATCGGTATTATTAATATTGACAGTGATCAAATCTATCGAATTGCTGCATTAGTAGGCGTCACTCTGTGCATCACGATTTTGTTAGCAAAATCAGTGGGAGCGTCTTTACCAATTCTAGCCAAGAAGATTGGGCTTGACCCAGCCTTAATGGCCGGACCACTGGTTACAACGATTGTCGATGGTCTAGCACTTAGCGTTTATTTTGTTTTATCCACAAAAATATTTATGTTATTATAATACTATCAAATGAGGGGGAGATTAGTATGCCTACGCCACATAATAAAGCCTTAGAAAATGATTTTGCTGAAACCGTATTAATGCCAGGAGATCCACTGCGGGCGAAGTTTATTGCCGAGAAGTTTTTAGACCAACCAAAATTAATCAATAATGTGCGTAACATGTATGGTTATACTGGGTTTTATAAAGGGAAAAAAGTCAGTGTTATGGGATCGGGCATGGGGATGCCATCGATTGGAATTTATAGTTATGAACTTTTTAAATTCTACCATGTTGAAAAAATTATTCGGGTTGGATCGTGCGGTGCGTATGATCCAAACTTAAAATTATACGATGTTATTTTGGCTCAAGGCGCTTGTACGGATTCCAATTTTGCGAGTCAATATCAATTAGGGAGCGGTACTTTTAGTGCCATTTCATCCTTTGACCTACTATATAAGGCCTATGAAGTGGCTAAACGTAAAAATGTGCAAGTCCATGTCGGAAATGTCATGTCCAGTGATATATTTTACCATTATGACAAAGAATCTTGGAAAAAATGGCAAGCACTTGGCGTATTAGCCGTTGAAATGGAAGCCTATGCTTTATTTGCTACAGCGGCTAGTTTACAAAAGAAAGCTTTAGCGATTATGACCGTTTCCGATTCACTTGTCACTCATCAAGAAACGACGCCAGAAGAACGCGAAAAGCATTTTCTTGAGATGATAGAAATCGCTTTGGAACTTGCCTAATGAATAAACCACTTCTTTTCATCGTAATCTTATTTTTGCTACTCATGATTGGAGTGGGTTTTTGGTATTTTTCGCAACATGGATTTTGGACCCATGGAACGAAGAGTGAACGACGGATTGGACGAAAACTATATCAATTTGCGAAAGAAAATGATTTTTTATTTCTGCAACAAATTTGTTTGAAGGTGGATGATTTTTTTGTTAGGATTCCTGCCTTGCTCATCGGGAATAAATATTTCTA
>CAYOYG010000101.1:0-3545 GCA_964408135.1 uncultured Eubacteriales bacterium
TAAAAGATGTCTATTCATTAGCAAAAGAGATTGAATCCGCTACAGGAGTGGAAACTCGAGCCACGGTTTTAGGTCACTTACAACGAGGTGGTGTACCAACGGCATTCGATCGAGTTCTTGCTTCAAAAATGGGAGCGGCTGCTATCGATGCGGTTATCAATGATGTTCGCAATTGTTGTGTCTGTATGGTCAATAATAAAATTGTCTTTATCGATATCGAAGAAGCATTAAATATGCCACGTCTTGTTGATTTGAAATTGTATAAAGACGCGGAAAGATTAAAATAGGTGAAAAGTATGAATCTCTATAAAAAAACGAAAATTGTTGCGACTATAGGACCAGCCTGTGGCAACAAAGAAGTCTTAAAAAAAATGGCAGACGAAGGCATGAATGTAGCACGTTTGAATTTTTCACATGGCGATTATCCAACGCATCAAGAAAAGATTGATATTTTACGCGAACTGATTGCCGATGGTTATAATCTTTCAATAATGCTTGATACAAAAGGTCCAGAGATTCGAACTGGCGAATTTGAAAATGATGTCGCAGTATTTTCTAAAAATGATATTGTTGAGATTGCAATGGAACCAGTCTTAGGGACAAATAAATTATTTAATGTCTCTCACGAAGGACTATTTAATGATTTAGGCATCGGGGATTTAATTAAAGTCGATGATGGCAAACTTACTTTTATTATCATTGATAAAAACCATGCACAGCATCGCTTGGTTTGTCGGGCTTTGAATAATGCAAAAGTGAAAAGTCGACGCAATGTGGTAGCCCCATTTGCACGTCTCAGTATGCCTTTTATTTCGAAACGCGACAAGGAAGATATTATCTTTGGTTGTCAAAATCAATTGGATTTTATTGCTCTATCCTTTACTCGACGAGCCCAAGATGTCCAAGATGTGCGAGCAATTCTACGTGAACAAAAATGTGAAGATATTCTTTTGATTGCCAAAATTGAAAATCAAGAAGGTGTCAATAACATTCAAGAAATATTAGAAGTGGTGGATGGTGTCATGGTGGCGCGCGGTGATTTAGGTGTAGAATTACCACCTGAAGAAGTACCAGTCGTTCAAAAAATGTTGGTTAGTGAATGCCGAAAGCGGGGAAAAGTCGTCATCGTTGCTACCCAAATGCTTGAAAGCATGCAAACCAATCCAAAACCTACTCGTGCGGAAGTAAGCGATGTTGCAAATGCAATTTTTGATGGGGCAGATGCTATTATGTTGTCGGGAGAAACCGCCGTTGGAGAATATCCGGTAGAAGCAGTGAAGATGCAATCGGTAATTTCACGGAGAATGGAAGAAATATTAGATTATCATAAATTAGCGGAAGAACGATATATACGCATTAATTCGACCAATGATGCAATTGCTTATTCCGTTGCAAATACTGCTCTTTTACTGCAAGCAAAATTGATTATTGCTTTTAGTATGAGTGGGGGGACTTCGCGGCGGATGTCGTATTATCGACCATCGTGTCCAATTATTTCGGTAACCAGCAGTCCAAGTGTCATACGTAAATTAGGATTAAATTGGGGTGTCTATGCCTATCATAATCCGAAGACATTGAAGACACTCAATGAATTTGAACAAAAAGCGTTAGAAGTAGCTACTAGCTTTGGTCTCAAAGCCGGAGAAACCATCATATTAACAGGTGGCGATGGTGCTGGTAATACGAATTTTATGAAAATAGTTACCGTTGTATAGATTTTGCTTTTCTTTTGTGTTTATTCATTGACTTTTCGCTATAAAAAGCGTATAAAAATAGTATAAACTTTGAAAAAGACATGGTTCATGTTAATCGGTTCAAGCGAGGAAATGATGGTGCAAGATTTCCACTAGATGACCTGAATTACAACTTAGGAGTTTCATTGAGAACAATGACGTTTCGTCCGCGTTAAGGATAAGAGAAGCACGTTGAATAAATTCAGCGTGAAATTAAGGTGGTACCGCGTTCACAAAACGCCCTTTACTAGGGCGTTTTTTATTTTCAAGGAGGAAAACCATGGTAAAAGTAATGTTAAAAGATAACAAAGTTATCGATGTCGAAAAAGGTAGTAACTATTTTGATGTAGCAGAAAAAATTAGTCCTTCTTTTAAAAAGAAGGTTTTAGCGGTTCGGGTGGATGATCAAAATCTCGATTTGTTGCGTCCTATTGAGCACGATGTTCAAGTGGATTTTATCTTAAAGGAAGAAAAAAGAGCTTTTGAAATTTACAATCACTCCTGCGCTCACTTGATGGCCCAAGCCATTAAAAATCTATATCCAAAAGCACTATTTTGGGTTGGTCCAGCCATTGAAGAAGGTTATTATTATGATATGGATTTGGGCGATGATGTAATTAAAGAAGAAGACTTTATTAAAATTGAAAACGAAATGCGCAAGATTGCTAAGAGTGGAGAAAAGGTCATTCGTCGCGAATTGTCTAAAAATGAAGCACTCACCTTATTTCAAAACGATCCGTATAAAATCGATTTGATTCAAGGCCTTGATGAAGGAGCTATTATTAGTGTTTATCAACAAGGTAATTTTGTGGATTTATGCCGTGGCCCACATGTCGTAAATGTTAATGAATTAAAGCATTTTAAATTGTTGAAGGCAAGTGGAGCCTATTTTAAAGGTGACGCAAAAAATAAAATGCTGCAACGGGTTTATGGAATTTGTTTTGCCACCGAAGAAGAATTGAAGAATTATCTATTTACATTGGAAGAAGCAAAAAAACGTGACCATAAGAAATTGGGGCGTGAACTAGGTTTATTCATGATGAGTGAATATGGACCTGGATTTCCATTTTGGTTACCAAATGGAGTTATTCTACGTCGTCAACTCGAAAGCTTTTGGTACGCCGAACACGCCAAGGAAGGTTATCAATTTATTCATACACCAATTATGTTGAATCAAGAACTGTGGCAAGTCTCTGGTCACTGGTATAATTATAAAGAAAATATGTATATCTCTGAAATCGATGATCGTAAGTTTGCAATTAAACCAATGAACTGCCCAGGGGGAATGTTAGTTTATAAAAATGAATTACATTCCTATAAAGAATTACCACTTCGCGTTGGTGAATTAGGTCTTGTCCACCGGCATGAAGCAAGTGGCGCCCTCAATGGTTTATTCCGCGTTCGTAATTTTACGCAAGATGATGCACATATTTTTATGCGCGAAGATCAAGTGGAAAGTGAAATCATTCGTTTAATTGCTTTTATAGATCGCGTCTATGCTATTTTTGGACTAAGCTATTCCATCGAATTATCCACCCGACCACTTGAAAAATATATTGGCAGTATTGAGATTTGGGATAAAGCGGAAAAAACATTGGCCCTTGCGTGTCAACATGCGGGCAAACCTTTCAAAATCAATCCGGGAGATGGCGCTTTTTATGGCCCTAAACTAGATTTAAAAATCAAAGACTCCTTAGGTAGAGTCTGGCAATGTGGCACTATTCAATTGGACTTTAATCTCCCTGAACGGTTTGACTTAACCTACATTGCCGAAGACGGAACTAAGAAGCGTCCAGTTATGCTTCATCGGGT
>CAYOYG010000102.1:0-3484 GCA_964408135.1 uncultured Eubacteriales bacterium
GCAACCGCTCTTGCTTCAACTGGTGTTTCAACAGTAGCAGGTACTTCTTCAACTTTAGGTTCTTCAACCTTGGCTTCAACATTTTTCTTCTTAATTGCCATAATTTACCTCCTACTTTGATGCCGTCGCGGCTTTATCTTCCGCGGTGTGACCAGTATGTCCAGTGTATTTACGTGTTGGTGAGAATTCCCCTAACTTGTGTCCAATCATATCTTCAGTAACATATACTGGGATATGTTCACGGCCATTATAAACCGCAAAAGTATGTTCAACAAATTGTGGGAAGATAGTTGATCTTCTTGACCAAGTTTTAATAACTTCTTTCTTACCTGCGGCATTTAATGCTTCAACTTTTTTCATTAAATGATCATCGCAGAAAGCGCCTTTTTTCAAACTACGAGCCATACTTTTTCCTCCTATTTGTCATTGCGTCTTCTTACAATCATGCGAGAAGAGGCTTTCTTTCTATTGCGAGTTTTAACACCAAGAGCTTTTTTGCCCCATGGGGTTCTTGGTGCATCGTGACCGCGTGGGTTTTTACCTTCACCACCACCGTGTGGGTGATCGTTCGGGTTCATGACAGCACCTCTGACGGTTGGGCGAACGCCTAACCAACGATTTCTTCCGGCTTTACCAAGACTAACTAGACCGTGGTCTTCGTTACCGACGACACCGATAGTAGCGCGGCAAGCAGCGAGTAATTTTCTTACTTCGCCAGAAGCGAGACGAATAACGACATACTTTTCTTCTTTACCAAGAATTTGAGCACTGACTCCAGCGGAACGAATCATTTGTCCGCCTTTGCCTGGCATTAGTTCAATGTTATGAACAAATGTACCTTCTGGAATGCTACCGAGTGGTAGAGCATTACCAACCTTGATATCCACTTGTTCACCCGAGATGATTTGCATGCCAACTTCAAGACCTTTTGGGGCAAGAATGTAGCGTTTTTCACCATCCGCATAGTTGATTAATGCGATATTGCTGGAACGGTTTGGATCGTATTCAATCGTTGCAACACGACCGATGATTCCATCCTTATTCCGTTTAAAATCAATCAAACGATAGTGTCTACGATGGCCACCGCCGATGTGACGGCAAGTGATCATACCGGTATTGTTACGCCCACCGGATTTGGATAATTTTGTCAGTAAGGATTTTTCAGGCTTACTGGTTGTGATTTCTTCAAATGTAAGACTAGTCATCGCACGACGACCGTCTGATGTTGGTTTGTATCCTCTAATTGCCATATTGATTACCTCCGATATTCCTTATTTGGTAATAACTATTTCTTTTCATTTTTGAAAAGATCGAGGCTTTCGCCATCAGCCAACTTAATGATTGCTTTTTTATACGAACTTGTAAGTCCGGCCTTGAAACGACCAACCCGTTTTTCTTTGCCTCTTACATTTGCAACATTAACCTTTTCAACTTTTTTATTAAATAGTGCTTGGAATGCATTCTTGATTTGAAGTGCATTCGCATCTTTTCGAACCTTCAACGTAATCTTGTTTTCTTTTTCTTGAAGCATCATTGACTTTTCAGTGACGATTGGACGAATGATGATGGAAAGATCAGCGACTGTTGGGGTAGGAAATGAGCGTTCAACAACTTTTTCAGCTGTTTTCTTAGTTCTTGCCATCTGCTAGCACCTCCGTAATTACTTCTAAAGCTTCTTTTGTGAGAATGAGTGTATCACAATTCATAATGTCATAGACATTGATTTGGTCGCAGCCAATGAATCCAAGAGTTGGAAGATTGAATGCGGATAAAATGGCGTTATCTGAGAAGGTTGATTCTGTTGCAACAACGAGAACCTTTCCTTTGGTTTGTAAAGCAGCCAGTGCCTTGACCATTTGATGGGTTGAAGGTTTTTCAAAATCAAATTTTTCAACAACTGTAATCGCATTTTCTTGCGCTTTAACCGTTAGAATGGATTTAAGGGCTAGAACACGAGCTTTGCGATTCATCTTTAATTCGTGGTTTTGAACTCCGGTTGGACCAAAGACAATACCACCACCACGCCATTGCGGTGCACGAATCGAACCTTGACGAGCCCGACCTGTACCTTTTTGACGCCATGGTTTTTTACCACCGCCACTGACTTCATCCCGCTTTTTTGTTTTTGCGGTATCTTGGCGACGATTAGCTAAATGAACTTGAACTGCATCAAACATTGATTGTTTGCTTGGTTCAACAGCGAAGATTTCGGCAGCAAGTGTTACTTCACCGACAGCTTCACCATTTTGATTTAATACTTTTAAGTTTGGCATATTTTTTCTCCTTTCCGCTATCTTACCTATTTCGCGCTCGAACTATAGTTAACTAGAGTTTTTGCAGCTGGAGTATTTTTTTGTGTTTTTACGGCTGAACGAACAGTGACAATGGAGCGATTTGCACCAGGAATGCCACCTTTGACTAATAAAGCGTTCTTTTCAGTATCAATAGCGACAAGAGTTAAGTTTAAGATGGTTTTTCCATTATTACCCATATGTCCAGGCATTTTCTTACCTGGGTGAACCCGGTTATTGGTCCGACCACTGGTAGCGAGTGTACCAACACCACGGTGATAACCCGATCCATGAGCAGATGGTCCTCTTTGAGCACCCCATCTTTTAATAACGCCTTGGAAACCATGACCTTTTGTCAAACCGATAACATCGACAATTTCACCGGCTTTAAATAAATCGACAGTCAATGATTCACCAACATTAAATTTGCTGAGTTCATCGCCTTGAACTTCTTTAATATAGCGTTTGGTAGTTGTATTGGCTTTTTTAAAGTGACCAGCTAAAGGTTTATTTACTAAATTAGCTCTTTTTTCTTCAATACCAACTTGAAGTGCATCGTAGCCATCAATTTCTTTTGTTTTCTTTTGTAAAACAACATTTGGTGCGACTTCGATGACGGTTACAGGAATCAGTGTACCATCTTGGGCAAATACTTGGGTCATCCCCACTTTACGTCCGATAATTGCTTTCATACATACACCTCCTACTATAATTTGATTTCGATATCGACTCCACTAGGTAGATCAAGTCTGGTGAGTGCATCTACGGTTGTTGGGTTTGGATCAACGATATCGATTAATCTCTTGTGTGTGCGAATTTCGAATTGTTCACGCGCATCCTTATATTTATGAACGGCGCGTAGAATCGTATAAACTTGTTTTTCGGTTGGAAGTGGAACTGGACCAACAATTTTGGCGCCAGTAGCCCGTGCGGCAGCGATAATCTTTTCGGCTGATGCATCAATAATCTTGTGATCGTAGGCTTTTAATTTAATACGTATCTTATTGCTTTTTGCCATGAATAATCCTCCTTGTGTCTAAAATCTTGGCATAGACTGTGCTCCATTTAAATTACCTAGGTCGCCTCATGACAACGCCTATCAGTGTATCAAGGCGTACGCGCCTAGCAACTTCAAATTTCTTCACACTCGTAAAAAAATGTTACCAAAAATCTGGTAACAAGTCAACAATTAT
>CAYOYG010000103.1:0-3482 GCA_964408135.1 uncultured Eubacteriales bacterium
GTCAAGATAATTGTTATGTTCGCGCCATCTGCGGTGCAGGGAAGACCGAGATTACATATGCAAGTATCCTACAGGCTCTTCTTGAAAACAAACGAGTTGGCATTGCCATTCCCCGCAAAGAAATTGTTAAAGAACTCGCGCAACGCCTACAAGAATGTTTTCACGGAGTTACTATCACTTCGGTCTATGGTGGACATGATGATAAACTGGAAGGGGATATTGTCTTACTAACCACGCATCAATGTTATCGTTATAAAGGGAAATTTGGTTTATTAATTATCGATGAGTACGATGCCTATCCATTTGTTAATAATGTTGCATTACATAAATTTGCTCGTGAATGTTGTTATGGCAAAAGTATCTATTTAAGCGCTACTTTTAAAGATGAAGAGTTGCAAGATAGTTCTTATTATACTCTTAACAAACGGTTTCATAATCAGCCACTACCCGTTCCCCAAATCGTGATTAGTAATAGAGCAATGGCTCTATGGAAAATAACCCACTATTTACGAAAAAAACAGCGAAATAATGTGGTGATATTCCTATATGTGCCAACGATACAGTGTGGGTATAGTATTTCTACATTTATGAAGATGCTGCGATTCAAACATATCTTTTTCTCGAGCAAGACCCAAGATAAATCGATTTTTGATAGAATTAAAAATCGTGAATATCCACTCATCATAACCACGACGATTTTAGAGCGGGGTATCACTTTGAAAAATCTTCATGTACTTGTCTATCAAGCAGACCATCCTATTTTTGATTCAAAAACCTTGATTCAAATATCGGGACGTGTCGGCCGTAGCTTTGACTATCCTTCGGGGGATATCCTCTTCTTTGCACAGAAAAGAACTTTAGAAATGGACTATGTGATTCAATATACGAAACAAATTAATGCCACAATGTCTCCTTTGCAACAAACCATATAAAATGTACGATGTATTTCAAAATAGTAATCTTTGTCCCAATTGTTATGATCAGCTTGAATTTGGCTATCAAAGTTTTAAAATCAATGGATGGGAAGTCGAGACAATCTATCAATATGAAGACAATATACGACAAATGTTATTTAATTTAAAGATCAAAGGCGATTTCATTCTAGCGCGAGCCATTCTCTCTCCCTGCGTGCTCTACCTACGAATGAAATACATTGGTTATACCGTTGTCGTGACACCATCGACAAAGGAGGCGAATCAGAAACGCGGATTTAATCATGTGAAAGCCTTATTCGAGGGGGTTGGATTTTCCGTAATTGATGGTTTTGAGAAAACCGACGATTGGAAACAAAGTGCAAAATCATGGGCGGAAAGAAGACATATTTATGAGCATATTCGCTTACGTTTTCAACCTAACCCACGAAGACGCTATCTTTTAGTCGACGATATAATAACAAGCGGAAACACTCTACTCGCTTGCGCAAAATTGTTGCAAAAGGCCGGGGTTAAAAAAATAAAATTGTTCGCAGTCGCCAATAACTATCGTACGAAATTCGAGTTCCTAAAAGATAAGAAAATATGAGTCAAACTGATTTAAATTATAGTGAAATGGAGGTTTAAGCATGGAACTTAATAAAGGCAAAGTCAAGTGGTTTAATGCTGAGAAAGGATTTGGTTTCATCGACCGAGGCGATGGTATCGATATTTTCGTCCATTATTCCCAAATTAATGACTCTGGTTATAAGACACTAGAAGAGGGTCAAGCAGTTGAATTTGAACTCTCAACATCCGAACGTGGACTACAAGCCAGGAATGTAAGTAAAAAGATTTAGATGAAGCTGCGGTGCAGCTTTTTCTTTTGGTAAGAAATGATGTCTAAGGGTTTTATTTATCATTAAATGATGATAAAATATATAGTTGTATATGGAGGATGGTACTATGGCAACGTTTTTAGACAAATTATTTAAGACCGATAAGAAAGAATACAAGAAGGTGGAAGCTATTGCTTTGAAAGTCGATGAACTCAAAGATCAAATAGCTCTTTTAAGCGATGACGAATTAAAAGCAAAAACCCCTTATTTTAAAGATTTACTTCAACAAGGAAAAACTTTGGATGATATCTTACCAGAAGCTTTTGCGGTTGCCCGCGAAGCCGCAAAACGTGTCATTAATGAATATCCTTATTTTGTACAAATAGTCGGCGCTATTGTTCTTCACCGTGGTGATGTGGCCGAAATGAAAACCGGGGAAGGTAAAACCTTGACCTCGACGATGTGTATTTATTTAAATGCTCTAGCCGGTAAAGGTGTTCATGTTGTTACGGTAAACGAATACCTTGCTCATCGTGATGCGGAATGGATGGGTGCTATTTATCGTTTTCTTGGTTTAAGCGTTGGGACTAACTTACGGACCTATAATACGAAAGAAAAGAAAGAACAATTTGCGTGCGATATTACCTATACCACAAACTCGGAAATCGGATTTGATTATCTCCGCGATAACATGGCTGTTGATCCAAATGGTCGGGTTTTACGTCCACTTTATATGGCGATCATCGATGAAGCAGACTCGATTTTAATCGATGAATCGCGGACACCGTTAATTATTTCGGGGGGGTATCGTCAAACCGCGAATTTGTATAACATCTCCGATCGTTTTGCAAAAAGTTTAACCAAAGAAAAACACTATATTGTTAATTTGGAAACTAAAACAACACAACTAACCGAAGAGGGGGTTGCGTTTGCCGAAAAACTATTTAAAATACCAAACTTGTATGCAGTAGAACATACCGCATTGGTTCACCATATCCACCAAGCTTTAAAAGCCAATTATATCTTTACACGCGATGTTGACTATATGGTCAAGGATGGGGAAGTTGTTATCATCGACCAATTTACCGGTCGTCAACTATCCGGTCGAACTTACTCGGATGGTTTGCATCAAGCCATTGAAGCAAAAGAAGGTGTCAAAATTAAACAAGAAACCGCCGTTGTCGCGACGATTACATATCAAAACTTCTTTCGGTTGTATGAAAAAATTGGCGGGATGACTGGTACAGCAAAAACGGAAGAGGAAGAATTTTTGGAAACCTACAACATGCGGGTTATTGAAATTCCAACCAATCGCCCCATTGTTCGTATTGATGCTCCAGATTTAGTCTATGCCAATAAAAAATATAAATTTGATGCTTTAATTAATGAAGTAAAGGAACGTCATGCGACTGGACAACCAATTTTGATTGGTACCATCTCGGTTGATATGAGTGAATATTTATCTGATTTGCTTCGTAAACAAGGCATTCGTCATGAAGTATTAAATGCGAAGAATCACGAACGTGAAGCGGAAATTATTAAAAAAGCCGGTGAAAAAGGTTCAGTTACTATCGCTACGAATATGGCTGGCCGGGGAACTGATATTAAATTAGGTGAAGGCGTTCGTGAATTAGGTGGTCTTGCCGTTCTGGGGAGTGAAAGACACGAAGCTAGACGGATTGATAACCAACTACGTGGTCGGAGTGGTCGTCAAGGCGACCCTGGTTATTCA
>CAYOYG010000104.1:0-3452 GCA_964408135.1 uncultured Eubacteriales bacterium
TTACTGGCAGTGGCTCGAACAGCAAGCCCCCATTTGGTAAACTTTAAGGCGATAAAGATAATGGCGATAATCGATACGGTGATAATCAGCGAAATAATCGCGTGCATCGAAATCGATAGTTGGAATCCAGCGACGGTCCAGTTGACGATTTCATTCGAGAATTTAGGAGCACTGACGACTACGCTACCAAAAATCATTGGAATCGCACCAAGAACAAACAAGACAATCCCCATGGTTACCATTTGTTTACCAATGGGTAACATAAGTTTGGCCCGACGGAAGATTCCAATATCAATCAAGACTCCGAAAATGAACATCATGACGACGGCGATGAGAATGCTGACCAGGGTTGGAATTCCATAACTAGCCATTAAAAATGTGGAGATAAACGCGCCAATCGTCGCAATCATGCCTTGCGCAAAGTTGGTGGTAATCGAGGTCTTAAAGACCAAGATAATACCTAACGTTGCCAGGGCAATAATACAAGCAAATTGGACACTATTTAACAAAATTTGAATAATTACCAACAATAACACCTCCAATTTGTGTATGATTTATTTTTTGTCGAGGAAGGCTTTCATATCAGCAACGACTTGCTGAGGACGATCGACGATGGGGGAGTGACCACAACCATCGTAGACTTGAGTCGTCGCATGACGACCAAATAAACGAACGGTTTCATCCAACATGTACTTGTTGATGGTCAAATCCTTATTTCCCCATAAAATGAGTGTTGGAACTTTTAGTTGATCGATGAGTCCAGTTCCTGGACCATAGAATCCAACTTCATGGGTAATGTTGAATTTACATAATGCCCAGTCTAAATCGACTAAGTTCTTTTGCTTGAGTGATTCAGCAATGAAATAGGTGGATGATTCTTCATCGGGTTTATTGCCACTACTATAGATAGCAAGATCCCAGATATAGCGCATTGCTGCCGCATTTTGGGTTTGTAATATGCCAAGCATCGGGGCAACTTGCACTGGATCAGTGGCTAATTCTTCTTTGCTCGTATAGATTTGACCTAAAAGTATTTCATTTTTTGGTCCTTTTTTGAAGACCGGATACCCTTTTGGTGATCCAGGAGCAATTAAGACTAATTTTTTAACTAAATCTGGTCGTTCACAGGCAACCACTTGAGCGATAGCCCCACCCGCTGACCAACCGGCTAAATAAACGTTCCCTAAATGTAAACGTTCAATAAATTTGATAATGTCATCGGCTAATTCTTCTAAGGAATCAAAGCGATTATTATAGGAAGAATCTCCAAATCCCCGCACATCAGGAGCATAGATCGTATAATCATCTCCCAGTAATTTAATAATTGGTTCAAAATGATAGGAACTAGAGAAATTACCATGGACAAGGACAAGGATTTCTTTTCCACTTCCATAAGTAACATAAGCCAATTTTTCATGACCAAGATCAATAAATTTCTTATCTAGTTTTAGAAACATATTTCCCACTCCTTTCGATTAATCTTCATCTTTAGCGAAGACTTCTTGGGTCGCATTATCGCGGAACCAACCAATAATCAAGGCGGATAAGAGCAAGACTTTTTCAAAGATGACACCATGGCCTGCTCCTGGAATAATCACGAGTTCACTATTTGGTAGGTGTTGGTTTAGATAATATTGATCAGCAATCGGTGTTAAATAGTCCACATCCGATCCCACCACCAAGACAGGATGATGGATTTCACCTAGACGATCCCGAATGTCATAGCCAACCGAACTACGCGATAGACGAATAATGGAATCGCAGTATTCTTTGGTTACAAACGGACGAATCATTTCTTTGCGTTGGTAGATGGCACGATGATGTGTTTCATAATAGGGGGCTGAATAAAGCAGTGGCGCAAACTCATCATAATAATGATCGGCATTATAGGTTGCGGCGGCTTTCTCCCATAGACGGCCAATGTCCCGTAATTGTTTATTTGTAAAGGCACTGGTATTAAAGACCATCATTTTATGAATCAACTCTGGATATTTTAGTGCGACTTGCAATCCGACCATCGCCCCATACGAAGTCCCGCATAGATTGACTTTTTCTTGAGTGACATGGCGGATTACTTGGGCGACACATTCCACTTGGACATCGTGTTTATACTCGCTGGTCATCTTTTGTGATTGACCCATATCATGCATATCGATACAAAGGACACGATAATGTTTCTTGAGTTCAGGAATCAAATGATTCCAGCTCGCAGTGGTCATCATTAATCCATTGAGTAAGACAATATATTCGCCTTTTTCCCCATGGATGACATAATGAACTTGTTTTTGATTGACTTGAATAAAAGGCATAATTTACTCCCTTCTTCGCTACTTTGTTAATAAACCAAGTGCAAGGGCTTGTTCTCTTAATTCTTGACGGAAATTAGGATGAGCGATATTGATTAATTGTTCACAGCGTTCGGCGATGGTTCTGCCTTGCATATACGCAATCCCATATTCAGTAACGATGCGATCAGCATCGGTTCTTTGTAAGGAAACCGCAGAGCCTAATGGTAGTTGTGCCACAATTTTGGAAACCAATTTGCGTTCGCCAGTAACTTTATCTTTTGCTGAGGCAGTGGAGTGGAAAACAATGAAGGATTTACCACCATCAGATTCAACCGCGCCCCGAGCCGTATCGGCTTGACCCCCGGTTCCCGAGAATTGAACTGAACCAAGCGATTCTGAGGCACATTGTCCGGTTAAATCGACCATTAATGTCGAGTTAATAGAAATTTGTTTACTATTTTGAGCGATATAACTTGGATTATTGGTTTGACTGCCGCGATTGATGCGAACCGATGGATTGTTATCGATGAAATCGTACAATTCTTTGGTGCCAAAGGCGAAGGTGCAAACATGTAATCCGTTATTAATACTCTTCTTCTTGCCATTGATGACGCCGGCTTTAATTAATCTGGCCATCGAGGTAGTAAACATTTCGGTGTGAATACCGAGATCCTTTTTGTTAAATAGACCAGCGGCAACGGCGGAAGGAGTGCCGCCGATGCCGAGTTGAATGGTGCTACCATCTTCGATTTCGGGAACGATGTAACTGGCGATTTTTAAGTCATTTTCGCTTGGGGCTGCATCGGGTACTTCTGGAACGTCATAGTCCGCTTCAATTAAGTAATCGACATCATCGACATGGATTTGATTTTCACCGAAGGTTCTTGGATATTTCTTGTTAATTTCTAAGATAACAAGATCGGCGACTTCCATCATATCCATTTCATAGACTGCACTTAATAAGGACATATAACCGTGTTCATCTGGATAAGAGACAACCGCGGTAAAAATATTTGGTTTACGGTAGGTCAGACGATTGCGGGCACCTAAATGCAAGTGGTTAGGAATAAAGGAGACATTCCCATTGCTATGAGCCGCCCGTAAGGAGGCTGTATAGAACCAAGATTCGTGCATAAAGGCTTTTTTATAAGCTGGATTTTTGAT
>CAYOYG010000105.1:0-3379 GCA_964408135.1 uncultured Eubacteriales bacterium
CTTGGCGATTTTCAACCCCCGCTGGAATGGCAGCTTCTACTAATGGACGAATCGCTTCATCCAAGGAAGCAATAGTAGTAGGAGAACTATAGGCAATGTAGGCATATTGTTCATTGGTTAATGGTGTTAAGGAAGCCACTATATTTTCCCAATCATCGTGCAATTCATCATTATAGAGTCGACTATAATCTTCGCGATGTAAGGCTTTAATTTCATTTAATAAAATGGTCATATGTTCGACTTGTTGTTCTTCTAGATATTGCGCGGACATGCCATCCATACGATCAAGTGTCGAGTTCATCGTAGTAAAGATAGCGGAAGAAACCACGATTAAAAAGATGAGTCCAATCATCTGTAATTTTTTCTTAGCGATTCCTTTAAAGGAATTTAAAAATAATAACCACATACCCTATGCCCACTTGATTTCTGATGCATTTTTTACATCACTATTACGTATATTTTTAATAATCTTACCTGAATTTAAATGAATGATTTGATTGGCCATCAAAGCAATACTTGGATTATGAGTAATAATAATCACCGTGGTCTTATACAAGCGATTGATATCTTGAATCGTTTGTAAAATCGCTTTACCCGTATCTTCATCGAGCGCGCCAGTTGGTTCATCACAAAAGAGAATTTGTGGATTTTTAACTAGAGCACGGGCAATCGATACCCGTTGTTGTTGACCACCCGATAATTGATAAGGAAAACGATCTTTTAATTCGCTTAAGCCAACCGCTTGAATGATTTCATCCATCGGCATTGGATTAGCGGACAATTGTTTGCCTAGTTCGATATTTTCATAGACATTTAAGTTGGCGATTAGATTATAGGTTTGAAAAATAAACCCAAGGTTTTGGCGCCGAAAAACCCCCAATTGCTCATCGTTTAATTGATGAATTTTTTGCTCACGAAACAAAATCTCACCTTGACTACAGGTGTCAATCCCCGATAATAGATTTAACATCGTGGATTTCCCACTACCTGAAGGTCCTAAAACGACCACAATATCTCCTGCTTCAATCGCCATGGTCACATCATCTACCGCTCGGGTGACTTGATTATTGACCTTGTAGATTTTTGAAACATGATTAAAACGTAAGATTTCACTCATAATTTTGCCTCTTTTTGCGCACGATTTTGTTGATTGAGAGCAATCGCTTTTTGAATATCTTCTTGATCAAAGTAATAATGGGTATTACAAAAATCACAGGTGATTTCCACTTTTTCTTTGCTGGCTTCTAGTTCTTTTAAGTCTTTTAAGGACAAAGCAGCAAGACTCGTTAATAAACGTTCTTTACGACAACTACATTTAAACTTAACGGGATACGTTTCGATAAAATCTAAGTCTGGGAAAAGCGATTTAGCAATCGTTTCCACTTTCTTATTATTATCAAATAAAGAGGAAACATTGGTTAACCCTTTGGCAAATTCTTCCACATACGCATAATCGCTTTCTTTAGCATCTGGCATTAATTGAACGACAATCGCACCAGCAGCTTTAATTGAATAGTCGATATCCACTAAAGCACCAACGGCAACCACCGATGGGATTTGTTCTGATTCTTTAAAATAGAAACTAAAATCATCCCCGATTTCACCGGTTTGCAGGGCAACTTGGGAATCAAAGTTTTGTTTTAATCCCATATCTTTTACAACTTGGATAAAGCCATTGTGACCAACACCTTGGCCAACATCGATCTTTCCATTTGGCTTTAAAGGTAAGTCAACGTGTGGATTTTGGACAAAAGCCCGAACCTCTAAATCGGAGTTTACGTCAGCGACCAACATACCTAAAGGACCGTCCCCGAGAATTTTTACGGTTAATTTACCATATTTTTGCATGGCTGCCATGATGGAGGAAACACTAATCAGACGCGACAAAGCAGCACTCGCAACTGGTGTAGTTTTATGGCGCGAGCAAATATCATTACTTGTTTGCGTAGTTTTAACGACAAAAACCCGTATTTTTCCTTTATTTAAGACACCACGTAATAGTTGATCCATATATAAACTCCTCTCTATTGGATAAAAAACGCCCGTAGGCGTTTCTATCTGGTTAATTCTTTACTTCTTCGATTTTACTAGAAACATCTGTGGTTTCTACTTTTGCCTTGGGAACTGGTAATTTACCGGTTTCATATAAGGCAACGACTTCTTCATTCGTTAAGGTTTCTTTTTCCATCAAGACTTGAGCGATTAATTCCATTTTATCGCGATTATCCAGAATAACTTTCCGGGCGCGATCCATCGATTCATTGATGATGGTGGACATTTCTTTATCAATTTCATAGGCAATTTCACTGGAAACATTGCGTTGTGAATTGGTATAGTCACGACCTAAGAAGACCGATCCGCTTTGTTTTTCATATTGGATTGGACCAAGATTCGACATCCCAAGTTCAGTGACCATCGCGCGAGCAATTTTGGTGGCTTGTTCAATATCGCTCGATGCTCCGGTAGTAACATCATCAAAGAAAATTTCTTCCGCGACACGACCAGCAAGTAAGCCAGCAATCCGGTCGAGTAATTCACGTTTCGTGGATAGGAAACGATCATCGTTCGGTGTCATTAAGACATAACCGCCGGTTTCACCCCGTGGAATAATCGTAACTTTTTGGACTTTCATCGCATTATCGAGTTTTAAACCAACCATCGCGTGACCAGTTTCGTGATACGCAATTAATTTCTTTTCTTTATCGGAAATGCGTTTATTTTTCTTCGCAGGACCACCCATGACGCGGTCAATTGCTTCATCGATATCGCCTGGAACGATAACATCTTTATTGTTACGTACGGCTAAGATAGCGGCTTCATTTAAAACGTTTTCAAGTTCAGCTCCACTAAAACCAGGGGTCCGAGCGGCGACTTCCGCGAAGTTGACACTATGATCAATCTTTTTATTGCGGGCATGAACTTTTAAGATTGCTTCCCGACCAGCGCGGTCTGGAAGATTAACGGTAATTTGACGGTCGAAACGACCAGGTCTTAATAAAGCAGGGTCCAAAACGTCTGGACGGTTAGTGGCAGCAATGACAATGATTCCTGAGTTATCTTGGAAGCCATCCATTTCAACGAGTAATTGGTTTAAGGTTTGTTCACGTTCATCGTGTCCACCACCTAGACCAGCCCCTCTTTGGCGACCAACAGCATCAATTTCATCGATAAACAACATACTTGGGGCATATTGTTGGGCTTTGCGGAACATATCACGAACCCGGCTTGCACCAACACCGACGAACATTTCAACAAAATCAGAACCCGATATACTAAAGAAAGGCACGCCAGCTTCACCAGCAACCGCTTTGGCTAATAAGGTCTTCCCGGTTCCAGGCGCCCCTTTTAATAAAACACCTTTTGGTACGCGTGCCCCCAT
>CAYOYG010000106.1:0-3364 GCA_964408135.1 uncultured Eubacteriales bacterium
ATCGCACTTGACATCGCTCGTGAACAAACAGTTGTTATGGGAGAACTGGTAGAACAATCTCTCATGGAAGCTCAAAAATATTTCCTTGACAAAGATGCAACAGATTCAAGAAAAATGGTTATAAAAATTGAAGAAACTATCGACAAATTTAATATGAAGTTGACAAATTTCTTGAACTCACTTGAAACTACGTCGTTAAGTGATAAAGAAATTCATGCTTATGGTTTGATTTTAAAGGCTTTCCGAGATATTGAAAGAATGAGTGATCACTGTGAAAACCTAATCGAATTTTTCGATGAATACCATTCACGTAATGACGTTATTCACCCTTCTGCTCAAAGAGACATACTGGATATGTTGTCACTTGCTCAAAACATGACTCATAGTGCAACGTTTGTATATAAAACACGAAATTTAAATAAAGCTAACGAAGTCTTGATTCAAGAAGAATTGATGGATGCCTTAAATAAAGATGCTAGAAATCGTCATGTTGAAAGACTCGCCAATGGTGGCGATACTGGTAACAAATACATTTCAATAGTTTTTGTTGATATTATTTCAAATATTGAAAGAATCGGCGATCACTGTGTCAACATCATTGAATCGATATAAAAACATTTATAATTATTGATTTTTATAGAACAAATAAAAAAATCCCAAATGGGATTTTTTTTAGAAACTCTTGTTACGACGAGCCATCTCTGATTTTAGCTTGCGTCTGACGCCAGGCTTGAGATAAAACTCGCGTTTGCGTGCCTCAGCAAGGGTACCCGCTTTCGAAACTTGACGTTTGAAACGACGTAGTGCATCGTCCAATGTCTCGTTATCGCGAACTACTGTTTTTGGCATGAATTCCCCTCCTTCTGAAGCATTAATCACTCTTTAATATTATATTCTATATTCCGTAAAAATCAAGATGTTTTTGTAAATTAATATGTATTTGAAGTTCCACCTGCTAGAATCACAATTCCACTTGAAGTTCCAATTCGGGTTGCCCCTGCTTCAATCATAGCTTTAAAGTCATCTTTAGTGCGAATACCACCAGATGCTTTCACACCAAATAATGGTCCAACCGTCGAGCGCATTAAACGAACATCTTCTACTTTTGCACCGCCCGTTGAAAACCCTGTAGAGGTTTTAACAAAGTTGGCACCAGCTTGTTGACTAAGCTTACAGGCACGAACCTTTTCTTCATCATTTAGTAGACATGTCTCAATGATGACTTTAACAAGGCGACCTTGCGCATTTTTAACCACTTCTTGTATATCGTGAAGCACGTATTCATTGTCTTTTTCCTTCAGTCGTGAAACATTGATGACCATATCAATTTCATTAGCACCTTGTTCAACGGCTATTTTCGTTTCGTAGCCTTTTGATTGTGTTGAGGTTGCCCCAAGTGGAAAACCAATGACAGTACAAACTTTGACATTTGTTCCTTTTAGTTTCTCTGCACATAATGGAACAAAGCCAGGATGTACACATACGGAAAAGAAATCATTATCGATGGCCTCTTTACATAACTTAACAATATCCAATGAACTTGCATCTTGTTTTAAATTGGTATGATCAATAAAACGGGATAATTTTTGCATAAAAAGCACCTCCAATTACTCAATAATTATACCATAAGAATGGGGAAACCCACTAGTAACAATTCGAACGGAATGAATTTGATTCGTCGGGTCTTGGTAGATATTTTGACAGATGACTTTTAAATAATTCGTTGTGTGTCCCTTTGCAAGATGAAGAACAGGATCATACTCTTCAAAAAGAACTGAAACCAATTTGTTTTCGAATTTTTTTGCATAATCAATCGCTAATTTTTCAGATAAATCAATCAATTCACGCACTCTTTGTTTCTTAATACTGTTGTCAATTTGATTTTCCATTCGTGCAGCTGGTGTTCCCTTGCGAATTGAATAAGGGAAGACATGCAAACCAGAAAAATTTGTTTGTTCAATAAATCGTTTTGTTACGATAAACTCTTCGTCTGTCTCTCCGGGAAAACCCACAATAACATCCGTCGTAATGGAGATGAGTGGAAACAAATTTCGAATCATCTCAATTTTCCTAGAAAACTGTTCCGTGGTATAGTGACGATTCATTCGTTTTAAAGTAGAATCACATCCCGATTGTAGAGGAATGTGTAAATGATCAACAATTTTAGGACATTCAAGAAGAGCAGAAATGACAATATCATCGATTTCGCTTTCTTCAATTGAGGAAATACGAATTCGTTTTAAAGCTTTAATCTTACATAAATCCTTGAGTAAATGACCAAAACGATAGTCTTTGAAATCTTGACCATAACCCGCTGTATGAATACCAGTCAATACAATTTCTTGATAACCATTCTCTGCAAGTTGTGTTGCTTCTTCAATTACAGCTTGCATTGGTCGCGAACGTAAAGGTCCACGAGCATATGGAATAATACAATAAGTGCAAAAATTATTACACCCATCTTGAATTTTTAAATATGCACGTGTTGTTTCAGAATAACTAGTAACAGAAAGATGTTCATATTCATAATTTTTTAAAACATTTTTTTCAACATCAATAATTTGTTGTCGATCTATTTGATATTTTTTGATATACTCCGCAAGTTTATGCCGATTCTTTGTTCCTAAAATTATCGCAATTCCTTCAATATTTTGAATGACCTCCACATCCATTTGCACGTAACAACCAACGGCACAAATAATAGCAGCACTATTATTTTTGATTTCACGTCGAATTAATTGACGAGATTTCGAATCAGCAATACCAGTAACACTACATGTATTGATGACAACTACATCGGCTGGTTCATGTTCATTAACATATTCATAGCCGAGGGCTTCAATTTTTTCCCCCATTGCTTCTGATTCATAAGAATTTACTTTGCATCCAAGCGTAATTAATTTATATTTCATAAAACACCTACTTTTCTAACATAAAAGAAATAACGGAAAGGATATAAATTGCAGCTGTCTCACTGCGTAAAATACGTCGACCGAATGAGAAACTTTTAAATCCCAATTTTTCATATTTTATTATTTCTGAAGGAGAAAAACCACCTTCGCACCCAACTAATACAGTAATATTCCCCTTTGCAGCATTCAGTATATCATAAAGCGATTGTGTACTTGAAGAAACAAAGTTCTCATTACCCAAAATATTCGTATCGCTTATATAGTGAATAATATCTTCATTCGTGATTGGTTCAACTATTTCCGGAATACAATTGCGGCGCGATTGTTCACTTGCTTCTTTGATAATGCGCGACCATCGTTCAATTTTTTGGCGATTTCCATCGTACTTAATGAGTGAACGTTCCGACATCAGAGGCACAATTTTTTTTACCCCTAATTCGGTTGCTTTTTGT
>CAYOYG010000107.1:0-3339 GCA_964408135.1 uncultured Eubacteriales bacterium
AACTAGAGTTTGGTGTGATTAGATCAAATCTAAGACTGGATAAATTATCTAGTTGGTTAAAAAAAACTGAACTAGAAATTGATGTTAAGCAATCTAGTGAAACTAAAAAGTATCCTTACTCATATAGCCATAAATATCATGCATCAGGTAATGGTGTTATTAGAGTTTTAAACAACGGTCACAATAGAGCTGAGATGATTGTTAAAGTGATTGGTGAAGTGAATAACCCAGTGATGACAATCTCTCAGTTTGGCTCAATCGTTCAAACCCTAAGAATTCTAACTAATGGTAGTGGCACATTTGAAATATCGTCAATTTCCAATAATGCCTACATCACTAAAAATGGTGTAAGCATTTATGACTTACAAGATTTTACTTGTACAAACTTTTTAACACTCCCTTTAGGAGAATCAGAAATATTTTTTGAAAGTGGTGTCACTTCAATTACCCAGTGCTACTTAACCGTCTTTGAAGAGTATGAGGCAAACTAATATGAGAGTTATCATTTACGACAAACAAACTTTTGAGTTTAAGGATGCACTTGAAGTTTCAAGTGATTACCAAATCATTTTAGATATTGTCCTAAATCAAAATAGTTATTTTGTAACAAACCACTCCAGTAGTCATGCTGTTGTGGGTGACATCATCATTTTGCATGAACGCTCATTTTTCTATGTAGGGTCAATTACCAATATTGAGATAACTGATTTTGGACAAGTTAAAATCACATCCGTAGATTATCTTACTTCCCTAGACTTTGAAATAAGCATTCGTGAATATAGTGGAAACATCGGAACTGAAGTTATTAGATATATTAATGAAGAGTATCTAGACAACGAAGATAACCACCAAAATCGCCCCTTTTTAAAACTTGTAAACGAACTTGATGTAGTTGGCAAGATTAGTGAAAAGGCAGACCAATTAACCCAATTTAGCAACTTTGTAAGAGATATCTACAAAGAGTTTAAAGTAAGACTTCAGGTTAGGTTAGGCATTGTTGGAGGTAAGATTACCCATATTAAAATCACCACATTATCTCATAATAATGAATTTACCTTATCATCAAACAATCCAATGATTAGAGGCTTAAATATTAGTGATAAAAAAGAAGTGAGCGTCAATAAAATTACCTTTATACCAAATAAGGAAAATATAGTTCATACCTTTAAGGAATCATTTTATCTATTAAACGATTATAGTATCACAAGTGAAAAAGATGATGCCAAAAGAATTACGCAAGTTGTTGAAAAAAAGAAAATGTATAAAGATAGTGATTTAAAAGGCAACATTTATACGCATAAGTTTCAATCTGGACAAATCAAAACAACTGCAGGAACAATTACTTTAGGCAACATCTCTTGGTATCAATCAGCAGCAACTTACATTGGTTTTGATAACACTGCAAATGAGCGTGGTGTTCAAATTGGATCTTCAGGCAACCCCAATACCGATTACTTTTATATAGCAACGCCAATTTCTAGTTTTGGAACGAATATTAAAATAACTGAAGTAAAGGTTACGCTAGCAACGGTAAACATCTTAAATGAATATAAGTTGAGTGTTGGTCAATCAGCAGCAGTATTTAAAAAAATTGATTCAACATCAAACAAAACTTATAGTACGAATAAG
Source organism: uncultured Eubacteriales bacterium (assembly GCA_964408135.1). GTDB lineage: Bacteria > Bacillota_I > Bacilli_A > RFN20 > UBA1709 > CAYOYG01. The sequence continues at coordinate 1,630 of CAYOYG010000107.1, forward strand.
CAAAATGAAACGAGCGGTTATATTAACATTGGTTTACAAGCAACCTCTGGTGCAATGTATATTTCGAAAATAGAAATCTCATATCAGCCGATCGATAGTGATGCAGTAACACTATTTGATATTGCAAGTAAAGAACTATTAACAGAAGATTATATGCATAACATCAGCTTTAGTATCGCAAGAGATAACCAAGTATTCATCCCATTCAACAATATTTACTTAGGAGATAAGGTGTTGTTTATTCATGGTGACAAAAAGTGGACAACCATTCTATCTAGAATTGAAATGACTGGATCGACCCAAGACTTTCTAATTACCCTAGGCGAACAAAGAATTAAACTAACCGAAAAATTAAAACTCATATTGGAGGGCAAATAATATGGCACTTAAAAAAATTACATTTGATGGAGCAACCGTATCCAGTAAAGATGATGCCGATATTAATTATCATTTATTTAATTTGATTCCAGTTGGCATCATCAAAGGTCTTGGTAGTGAAATACCAGTAACAGCTGGCAATAACACGATAACCTTTGGAGCGGGATACCTACAAATTTATGGCAGAAGAATTTATATGGAAGCCAACACACAAGTAAGTATCACACTAGATGGGGTTAGAAATGGCTATGTTGTAGTGGATGTTAACCTTGCTACGAATATGTTACAGTTATTAACACTTGAAACATCAAGTGGATGGCCGAGTCTAACCCAAAACAATTTAGCAACGACCAACGGCAAGTATCAGTTTCCCATTGCTAGGTATTCTAAAACAGCAACCAGTCTAACATTAGATAATGCATTTACCCAAGCACGGCCAATGATTAAAACACTATCTGAAACTGTAGATGAAAAGAACCAGGAGACACGTGACTGGGCAATAGGTAGATTTGGGCATAAATTCTTATCACCAATTGATATGACTGCGACTGTTCTTAAATATAACTTAACAGATTTTCCAGGAGATGTTAGTGAATGTCTAATCCATGTGAGGCTTGGAAAAATTGCAACCTTTTCTTTTTCAGGTAGACACCTAATTGGTGCATCAATTCAAAGTCTAAACTATCGATATTTAGGAACAGATTACTATATAACAATTGAATATACTAGTTCACAAATGTATTTATACTCAAACAATACGAGTCATAAAATTTCAAGTGTGGAGGTCTTTAGATAATGTTAAAAGAATTTAAAAACAAGAAAATATTATTGGCGTATTACGGTGGTTCAACAGCATACCAAAATAAAACAGAAATGTCAGATACGGATGTTATTGTCATCTTAGAGGATCTAGAAGGTGCGTTACATATAACCAATGAAGAAAAGCAGATTGAATACTATGTGTTTGGAAAGAACTACTTTTTAAACAAGATGGATTTTGATGAAGAAGTGACACCACATCTTAAAATATTTAATGATGATATCTTAGCAAAAATAGATCCAATTGTTTTGGATGATTCCTTTAAAGAAGTATATTTTAAATATAAAAACAGAGATTTTGGGAAATATTTAAAACCGTATCTTGAAGCCGTCATAGAATACTATGAAGTGTTTTTAGTTGATGGTTCTCTAAAGAAAAATCTATATCACCTTTACCGAATTGAAGAACAAGTTCGTAGATATATAGAAAAGGGCGATTTTAAGATTGAATTGAGTGAAGAAACGTTAGAAAAGATACTCGTGTTCAAAGAAAACTTTACAACTAACGCACCT
>CAYOYG010000108.1:0-3337 GCA_964408135.1 uncultured Eubacteriales bacterium
ATCTTGGTGTATTTGTTTATGGAAGTCAGCAGTGTCGTCATGTTTTTCTTGGGTAAAAGTTATTTGGGCGATGATTATGAAACGGTCTTACTAAAAGAAAAGAAACTCCAACTCAAAAATCAACGCAATCAATCTCGCTTCCAAAACCAAGTATTTAATCCTAAAGGTGGTGAAGATGATAATGATCGCTAGTTATGTCCCATTGATGGTTAAACTCAATGAAGGTGAAAAACGAGCCGTTCAAATCATCTTAGTTTTAGCGGCAATTACCTTCATTATTGTCAGTATCATCGCGAAACTCATTAAAAATCGCTTAACGAAAGAAGGCGAAGTTATCGATTCTTATATGTATCCTTTAATCCAGTATGGGATTATTAAAGATGCCCGTGAATTTCGCCGTTATGTGTATCGTAGAGAAAGTCGACAACTCTATATTTCCTTGCGGTGGACGATGCGCACGGTGCTATTAATTACCGCTTTATATCTACTTTATATGATTAATTTCCAACAAGGGGATTTCCATCAATCGTGGGTCATCTTGCAAGATATGTTTTTTAAACTAAATTGGCCAACCGTTAAAGTCTTTGGTATCACCATGGTCAGTGACTGGCCAACGGTCGTAAAAGCCCCCCAATTTTATCTAAATGTCCTTGGATATGTCACCTATATTACGGCTTTGAGTGCTTTAGGTTTAGTGATAAAATCTTCTGTGGTCACACTGGCGTATTTAGGGCGGCTCCAACGAAGCAGTGATGTTGCCGTAAAAAGCTTTACTAAGAATCTAGAAAAAGGAGTAGACATTATCCATGAAGAATAACGACGACTTTAAAAAAGCTTCTATCTTTAAAATCTTAACGAATTCAACCGCGAATGTGATTAGTATTATTTTTCTGGCCTTTTTGATTGGTCAGTTCATCTTTGTAAATCTAAATGAATTATACCTAATCATCATTGTCATCGCCCTCATCATCGGTGATCTGGCCTTGATTGTGGTTGTCACCTATATTGAGTATCGCTACACCTTCTTAATCTTACAAGAGGATAAACTCATCTATCATCAACCATTAAACAAGAAAAAATGTTTTGAAGAAGACTATCAAAACATTCAAGCGCTCAAAGTGGTAACAGGTAGTCTATTAATCGAATTTAAAAACCAACGCGTATTACTCGATTATTATGCGAAAGCGGAAGAATTAAAGAATCTGATTGAACAAAAACGGGCTCATTAGGCCCGTTTTTTAATATACTTTGGTTTTTTCATCGCTTGCAGATTTTTGCTAATGATGGTTTCTAGCCCATGTTGATTGAGCAAGTGAATCAATAAAGAAGCGGTCGCATACGCATCGACTTCGGCATCGTGATAGGCATAGTCAATTAAGCCATAGGTTTCACACGCCTCTTTTAAAGAAGGCGTATCTTTTTTATCGGGACAATGAATTTGTTTATACGGAACCACTAAATCAAACCATTTAAAACTATCCATATTGATTAAACTATCTCCATGATTGAGCAATGCATCAAGCATCCTTCGATCATTGATAGGATCCCAACCAACAATGAGGGTTGACTTAATATCAAAATTCAACAAGAAATTAATGATTTGTCCGATGGCTTCACTCGGATAAATACCCAACTCTTCTAATTTCTCTTGGGTAATATTGCTGTACTTCTTAGCAAAATAGGTTAGTTTCAGCCCTTCACGTAATTGAACAAAGACATTAAAATTGGAAATATTCATTAAGTTGCTTCCATCAATTCGATACGAACGCATCGCGATTTGAAATGGTTGTTGTCCATCTTTGGATGAGACAAACTCCGTATCGATAACAATGATGTACTCAATATCCATATTAGGCTCCTAAATTAACAATCAAGACATAGATGACATACGCAACTAAAAGAAAATCAATGACCAAAAGCAGGATATTGATCCGTCTTTTTGATTTAATTTTTTCGCTTTCTGTTCGTTTAATCATCGTCTTTCTCCTTTGTTAGAATAATAAGTTCTTAGGGGTACGTGGGAATGGAATGACATCGCGAATGTTTTGCATACCGGTGATATACATAAGCATTCTTTCAAAGCCTAGTCCAAATCCAGCGTGTTTGACGCCACCATATTTACGTAATTCTAAATACCACTCCAACCCTTTGGTTGAGATATGCATTTCATTCATCCGTTGGACTAATTTATCATAGCGTTCTTCTCTTTGCGAACCACCGATCATTTCGCCAATACCAGGGACGAGTAAGTCACAGGCAGCGACAGTTTTATTGTCATCGTTCATGCGCATATAGAAGGCTTTAATATCTTTAGGATAGTTGATTAAGAAGACCGGGCCACCAACGTGTTTTTCGCAGACATAGCGTTCATGTTCGGATTGTAAATCCATGCCCCAGTAAATCTTTTTATTATCAAAAGCGACACCATCTTGAACGGCTTTTTCAAGAATTTCAATCGCCTTCGTATACGTTAGGCGTTCGTAATCTTGGTGGACTAATTTCTTTAAGCGTTCAATTAATCCTTTTTCAATCATTGTATCGAAAAATTCCATTTCAGCTGGACAGTTTTCGAGTACATAATTGATACAGAATTTGACCATATCTTCCGCTAAATCCATATCATCTTCTAAATCGGCAAAGGCAATTTCTGGTTCAATCATCCAAAACTCAGCCGCATGTCGAACGGTGTTGGAATTTTCCGCCCTAAATGTTGGACCAAAGGTATAGGTATCACGGAAAGCAAGAGCATAAGCCTCTGCATTGAGTTGACCTGAAACAGTTAAACAGGCCTTTTTACCAAAGAAATCTTCTTCATACTTATTGTCTTGGCGGGTAGTTACGACAAAGGATTCTCCCGCACCTTCCGCATCATTTCCAGTAATAATGGGGGCGTGCACATAGACAAAGCCTTGGGATTGAAAAAATTCATGGATGGCCATCGATAAAACAGAACGGACTCTAAAAACAGCCGAGAAAGTGTTGGTCCGTGGACGAAGATGGGCAATTTCACGTAAAAACTCAAAACCATGGCGTTTCTTTTGTAATGGGTATTCACTATCACAGGCACCTTCAAGTGTGATTTCTTGCGCAGCGATTTCAAATGGTTGTTTCGCTCCTGGTGTAAATTTGATTTTACCAATTAGGGCAATTGCACTACCATTGTTATATTTCGCAACGGCTTCAAAATCTTTAATACTACTACCATAGACGATTTGGGCATTTTTAAAATAGGTGCCATCGTTCAATTCAATAAAGCCGATGGACCCATTTAAACGGTTGGTGCGTACCCAGCCTTGTAATTCAACAAAATCCAAACTTTCTTTTTCCAAGTTGGATC
>CAYOYG010000109.1:0-3333 GCA_964408135.1 uncultured Eubacteriales bacterium
TATCCAATGGAAAAGCAAAACTTGAGTTTGCTGTAGCCAAAGGTAAAAAACAATACGATAAACGCGAAGATTCCAAAGTGAAATCAATGGAAAAAACCGCGTGCAAAGCCGTGAAAGAACGCTATTAAATCGACAAGTGATGGTTGAACATCACTTGTTTTTTTATAAGTGAAATGATTTGAAAATGAATGAACAATATGGTATTGTTATCCCTACATCACTAGAAAGGGGTGGCAATATGCGCAAAGAACATTTAATCCAAAAGATCGCGGAAGAAGTCGGATTATCGAAAGCAGAAGTCAACGCTACTTTGAATACATTAGTCGAAGTAATCTATCGCGAAACATCCCATGGTGGCTCGGTTCGCTTGCATAAACTAGGCACGTTTAAAGGAAAAAAGAAACAAGCCCGCTTGATCTATAATCCCCACAATAATCGAACCTATATTCATCAAGATAGTATGATTCCTAAATTTGAAGCTGCCCAAAATTTTCGCGATTACTTAGCCAAGAAAGATGTATAATATTGGTTGTGAGGTAATTAAAAATGAAATTTGATTATTGTCCGACATGTGGTCATAAAGTCAATCTGAAAGAAGCAGGAGATGATGGGTTAGTCCCCTATTGTGAACCTTGCCAACGCTACTTATTTGATTGTTCCTACAGTGTGATTATTACCGCGGTTGTCAATCAACATCAAGAAGTGTTATTAATTAAACAACCCTACATTGGGGATTTCTATGTTCTTGTCGCGGGTTATGTCATTCCTGGTCAAGATTTTGAAACAACCTGCCGTCGTGAAGTTCAAGAAGAAGTGAATCAAGTGGTGAAAGATTTACACTATTTGCGTAGTTTCTATTTTGAAAAAAAGGATTTGACGATGATTGGATTTGTATCCTATGTGGATCAACAAGAGATTAAATTATCCAAAGAAGTCACTTCCGCTGGTTGGTATTCTTTTGATGAGGCTTTACGTCTTGTACGACCTGGAAACATTGCCCATCAAGTGATTGCCGATGCGAAGGCTCTTAGTGAGTCTCATCATCCTAAGTAAAGATATGTTGCAAAACATATTTTTATTTTAACTAGAAGATTTCACTGAAATCCTCTATAATAAATTCAAAATAAAGAGGTGGATACGATGATATACCTAGATTATAGCGCAACAACCCCTGCTCACGCGCAAGTATTAAAAAAATACACGGAGAACAACATCAAGTATTTTGCAAATGCTAATTCCATGCATCGGCTTGGTAAAGAAGCAAATCGCCTCCTCAGTAATACGATACAACAAATTCATCAATTATTGGAACTCGACGAAAACCAAGAATTGATTTTTACGAGTGGAGCGACGGAAGCCAATAATTTAGCGATTAAAGGCTGTCTTGTGCCCTATAAGAATCAAAATAAACATATTATTACCACCCGACTTGAACATCCTTCCCTCATTGCTCCTTTGAATTACATGCAAAATAAAGGATTTATTGTCGATATTGTTGATGTGGATAAAAATGGCGTTATTGATTTAGAACATTTTAAAAAGCTCTTGACCAAGGAGGTTGTTTTGGTGGCGATTAGCTCGGTGAATAGCGAGATTGGTGTCCGCCAACCTTTAGCCGCCATCAAAGATTTGATTCGCCCCTATGATTGCATCTTATTATGTGATGCCACCCAAAGCATTGGTAAAGAAAAAATTGACTTAAAAGGGATCGATTTAATAAGTCTATCAGCCCATAAGTTTTATGGTTTAAAAGGGGTTGGATTATTGATTCGCAATCGCGATGTAGCCCTGGAACCATTAATTATGGGAGGGAAGAGTACTTCCGCATTACGCGCAGGAACTCCTCCATTACCATTGATGATATCCTTGTTGGATGCCTTAAAGATTGCTTATCAAAATTTTGATAACAAAGCCGCTCATGTTTTGAAGATGAATCAATATCTTCGGAGTAAATTAAAAGATTTTCCAACGATTGTCATCCATGGTGATGAACAAGGATTACCGCACATTATAAATATCAGTTTGCTCGGAAAAAGCTCACAAGATACTGTCGCCTTATTCTCTAAGAATAATATCTATCTTTCGACGCACACAGCATGCTCAAGTGAAGAGCGTTTGTCACAAGGGATTATGGCGATGACTCATAATGAGGATCTAGCTACGAGTAGTATTCGAATTTCCTTATCTTATTTAACGACCCAAGGTGAAATTGATTTTCTTGTTCAAGTGATGAAAGAAGCTACCAGTCTATGAAAGAAATAATCATTGTTGGTGCCTTATGGTGCCCAAGTTGTCTTGTTATGCATAAACACTATCAAAAAATAGAAAAAGAATTTCCTGAATTTACCTATACGCGACTTGATTATGATCAACACGCTAACGAAGTAAAGCGGTGGAATGTCGGGAAGATTTTACCAGTCTTAATTGTCATCAAAGAAGGGCAAGAATATGGACGATTAATTGGTGAGAAGAGTTATCTTCAAATTCACCAATTTATCACAGGATTAGCCCTATGATTCAAAAAATACTTGCTATTTTTACGATGATTCTATCTTTAATTACTCCTTTTCATACAACCCCACAACAAGTGGCAGATGAGAATAGTAATCCAGTAACAATCTATTTATTTTACGTGGATGGTTGTTCTAATTGTGCCAATGAAAAGAAGTATCTCGATCAATTAGTGGCCCAATATGATAACCTAACTATTACATTGTTTAAGATTAGCGATGCCCATCCTGGAAATAGTGTATTATTACAAACGGTTGCTGATGTATTCAACGAAGATCACGTTTCAACCCCTTTTACGGTGATTGGGGGGAAACATTATGTTGGCTTTAATGCCTTTGTCCAAGCACAAATCAACAAATATCGCCTTCAATATTCCAATAATGAATATGTTGATGTAATGGCTAAAATATTAAATAACGAACCAATTATCCCTGGCGATATCGACCTATCAAGTGAGTATGAATACCAATTACCACTGCTTGGTCTAGTGGATATTCGTAGATTATCCTTGGGTGTCATTGCGATTGTATTAGGTGTTGTGGATGGATTTAATCCGTGTGCGACTTGGGTATTGTTGTTTTTAATCGCTTTACTACTTCCAACAAAGAGCAAGAAAAAAATGATTCTCATTGGAGGAACATTCTTGCTAGTATCGGCTTTATTTTATTTTGGTATTATGTTTGCCTGGATTGAAACACTTTCTTTCATTGGCGCGAAAAAAATCTTCCAAACCATTATTGGTGTCTTAGCTTTATTTGCGGCTTTTATTCACCTAAAAAGCTATTATCAGGCGAAAAAGACAAAATCGGTTGGTTGCGAAGT
>CAYOYG010000110.1:0-3328 GCA_964408135.1 uncultured Eubacteriales bacterium
GAACTCAATCAATTATTGAAACATAACATGGAAGGAAGTGTGGGATAATGGAGGCACGTTCATTTTTTGAAAATCTCGATTTCTCCCAAATGGTGCGAATCGTTATCAGTGATCGCTTGGATAAAACAAATAGTGTTGAAAAAATCGTTTTATCACCGAAACGTATTAAAGAGAGCAATATGTATCAGATTACGAGTTTCGTTCAACAAAAAGTTTTGCATAAAAATATTCTAGCGACCGATTTATTTGCAGAAATTAATCCTTTAATTTATCAATATAAGCAATGTTTAGTTCAAATGACCGAGGTTGAATACCAAGTGTTTTTTAATGAAGGAAATCTAAAGATATTAACGAAAAACAATCGTCGTCCATTGGCGGATTTAACGCATAATCAAAGTAAAAAATACATTTTAGAAGACGGGAAATTTGTACCTTTCTTTTATGAGTTAAAAGTTATGGATTTGACCGGAAAAGTAAATCCTACGAAGTATAACAAATTTCGGCAAATTAATCGTTATCTTGAATTTATCCGTGATATTTTGTATCTATTTCCAGTGGATAAACCATTGAAAATCATTGATTTTGGCTGTGGTAAATCGTATTTAACCTTTGCCTGCTATTATTATTTACACGATATTCTAGGCTATCAAGTTGAGATCATTGGCTTAGATTTAAAAGCGGATGTGATTCAATTTTGTAATGAGCTTGCCCGAAAATGTCACATGGATAATTTAAAATTTCAAATTGGCAATATTGGAGATTATGAAAGTATTGACAATGTGGATCTTGTGTTTTCTTTGCATGCCTGTGATACCGCCACCGATTATGCAATCGCTAAGGCGGTGAAATATCAAGCTAAAGTAATTATGGCAGTACCATGCTGTCAGCATGAAGTCAATCAACAAATCGAGAGTAAGAATCTACCTTTCGTGCTAGAACAAGGCATTATTAAAGAACGACTTGCTGCTTTGATAACCGATGTAGCCCGCCATGAAATTCTTGGTGCTGTCGGTTATAAATCGCAGATCATCGAATTTATTGAAACCGAACATACACCGAAAAATCTCCTTATTAAAGCTATTCGTTCCAAAGGTGACAAGACGATTCATCGTGGTCAATATAATCAGCTAAAAACTGAGTATGGCTTTGAGTTAACACTCGCCAAATTGCTCGAAAAAGAAATGACAGATTAAGTCATTTTTTTATAAAAAAAGTGGTTGACTACTCAACCACTTCAACTCGTATAACCCCAGGTACTTCTTCGACAAGAATCATTTCGATGCCCAATGAGACTGTATCGTCAATCATTGTACAACCAACACAAGCACCTTTCATCTTTACGTAAACCACACCATCTTTATACGAAACAAACTCGACATCGCCACCATCTCTTTGTAAAAAAGGACTGATTTTTTCCAAGGTGGCAATGATTTGTTTTTCAATGCTGTCCATGATTTATCACCTCAAAATATATGTTACAAAATTATATCATCTTGTGCTAGAATAGTAAAGAGTATATAATCCAAATAGGGTTGGTGACAGAAGATGGATAAACATAATATAGGGGACACGATTTCAGGCATCGTTACCGGCATTAAACCATATGGTGCATTTGTCAGTATCGAGGGTGGTTATACAGGCTTAATCCATATCTCAGAAATATCGGAAGGTTTTGTCCGTCGTATCGAAGATTTTATTACCATCAATGAAAAGGTTGATTTAAAAATTCTTGAAATTGATGAGACAACAAAACATATGAAATTAAGCCTAAAAAGCATTAATGATAAACGTAATCAACGAAAATACATGCAATTTTCTAAAGATTATCGTAAAGAAATTGCTTCTTACAAGCAAGATTTTACTGTGGTCGGATCGATAGTAAATACAGCCTTAGAAGAAAAAAATCGCGAAAAGACAATCAAAGGGGAGTATTTATTCGCGAAACCTCTTGATTGGCAACAATACCAAAAAGACGTTACAGAAATACATAACACGATGATGCGACAAGTAGAAATGAAGTAAGATGGACTAGGATGGGTCGATTATCCCAACATTCTCAGTGAAAAAGAATTAACAAATATTGTTCGCTGTGCCCAAGATATAAGAAGTCGATATAATACTTTTGTAATCTGTGGAATTGGTGGATCTTATCTTGGAGCACGGGCTGGGATTGAGATGTTAAGTGGTTTGAAAAAAGACAACAAGATCGATGTTGTCTATTTTGGTAATTCGCTTTCCTCTTTTTCCGCTAACCAAGTGCTAGAGTATTTAAAAGGTCGCGATTTTATTGTGAATGTGATTTCGAAATCCGGAACAACTTTAGAGTCTGCCATTGGCTTTCGTCTACTTAGAAATTTACTGATTCAAAAGTATGGAGAAGGCAATATCCAGCAACGGATTATTGTAACAACTGATGGCGACAATGGTGTATTACGACTAATGGCGAAAGAACGTAATTATACTTGCTTCTCCATTCCAAAAGATATTGGAGGTCGTTATTCTGCGTTTACCAATGTTGGTTTACTCCCTTTTGCCGTCGCAGGAATCGATATCTATGAATTAATTAAAGGTGCGCGTAAAGCTTACCTTGACTTACAAGATAGTAGTTTGTTTACAAATGAGGCGTATCAATACGCGGTTGCTCGTTTTCATCAATATCAAAAAGGGAATCGGGTGGAATTACTAGTTTCTTATGAGCCACAGATGAGTATGTTTGCGGAATGGTGGAAGCAATTATTTGCGGAATCGGAAGGCAAACAAGGCAAAGGGCTATTCCCGGCCGCTATCATCAATACGACGGATCTCCACTCTCTTGGACAATTTATCCAAGATGGATCCCCCATTTTGTTTGAAACGGTCATTGCGATTACGCCGATGGTGAAAGAAGTAGTTATCCATGAAAGTGAAGATAATTTTGATGGATTAAATCAATTAAAAAATCAAACATTAACCACGATTAATCAACTCGTTTTGAAAGGGACCATTCAAGCCCATCAAGAGCAAGGGAAGGTTGATACGATTCTTCTTCATGTGAATCGATATGATGCCTTTGGTTTAGGATACTTGTTTTATTTCTTTATGCGCAGCTGTGCGATGTCGTGCTATTTAATGGGTGTAAATCCATTCAATCAACCTGGAGTTGAAGTCTATAAACAAAATCTTGCACGATTGCTTGGTAAAAAGTAATCGATTGTGCGAAAAATCGTTGACTATAAAACAGATAAATGTTATATTATTTAGGCGCTGTGCATGAGCAATGCATGTGCCTTTGGACGCTTAGCTCAGCTGGGAGAGCATCTGCCTTACAAGCAGAGGGTCGGCGGTTCGA
>CAYOYG010000111.1:0-3268 GCA_964408135.1 uncultured Eubacteriales bacterium
TAAAACAACTGCAACAACAACAATGATAATGATTGTACCTGTTTTCATAATATCCCTCCATACTCATCATTCATTATAAAGAATTCAAGAAAAGAATGCAATTAACGACCTCTAAAACCGCCACCTCCGCCGCCAAAGGAACGTCCACCACCAAACCCACCGCGACCGCCTTTACCACCACTTTGAGTTTTGGCAATCGTTTGTGTCGCATTCATCTTATATTGGTTGAATCGACTTCCCATATAAAGCGGCATGTAAGAATAACGTCGATAGGATCCGGTTGTATAATCTTTTGGTGGATTGTCTCCATATTTGATTTTTAATTGTTGATTCACCAAATCAGCAATACCAAAGGCAACGGCATAGACTAAGTAATGTTCCCAAACCACGATGGATGGTACTGAGTAATCATCAAAATGGGAAAACTCACTAAGAAATTTTTTAAAGGCTCGCCATTTTACATACTCTTCATTACCTTGAACACTTCGCCTTTTTATATGATAGAAATAGCTAGTTAGGAAGATGGTTGTTCCTGAAAGCAGACCACAACCAAATAACAACCATTTACTTTGAAATCCTAAGGCTATGAACCCTCCAAGAAAACCTAGAATATACCCAAGAAGAATCTTGGTCTTGTTGAAGGACAACACTTTTTCGCTATTATTATCAAAAAAGTCATTTTTATTTGCTTCTTTTTTCAACAAATTGGTCCATGTTACATTATCTGCAATATATTTTTGAGCGTGCTGTACTGATTTACTATATTTTTCCAGGTCGCTAGCTTTTAACACACCATCTTGACCAGCGATAGTCTCAAAAAACCAATGTAGTAGAAAATCTTCATACGAACGCAAAATTGAACGATCCATTGTCTTATTCAAAATAAAAGTATAATCTGCATCCTCATCAACCGTTGATTGATTTTGATAATCAACACTGATATAACCTTTGCGAATTAAATCCATAAATGTCGCATTTAAATCATGATTACTAACCGCCTTAAAGTGATAAAGATAACCCATTTCTGCTGGTGGATAATTCGCAGGTAATTCGCGATAATATTCTCCATCAAATTGAGGAATAAGTTCACGATCGTATTTGTTATACATACGAATAGCAGTTATTATCAAACATAAAATAAAGACGACTACCAAAGCAAATCCGACAAAATCGCCATAATAAAATAGTCTATCTTGCCGTACAATATTTGCTTCTAGTTCAAGAAAGTAATCCTTCTTTGCTACTGGTTGAAAGGTTCCAGTGCGTGGTGAAGTGATTACATCTGACGGTAAAAGTAATCGCATTTCAATAATGTCCGATGCACCAAGACGATTATAGCGGAAAACAACTTTGGTAGTATCTATACTATCAAGTACACCATGTTTAGAACCATGTCCATAAAAAGCAATTGAATCCGTATCCAAAATGGAGGAAGGATAATGTAGATTGACAACGACATTTTCAATTCTCATACTTTCACTAGGATTATAAAAACTCCAGTTCAATTCAGCGACATCACTATAAGTTGAAACTGCTCCTTGAATCCGGTAAGTGAATTCATAGGTAGTGGATGGAGAGACTCCTTGTGGAACATAGGTAAAAATTGACTCACAATCATTTCCATATCCGCTTGGACAAGCTACAGGATTGCCTAGCTCATCATATTGATTTAACCAGGAATAACCAATCCGAACATTCTCTGTATTAATTGCATTGGCGTTATCATAAATAACACCACGACTATTGGTAATTTTAACTGTAACAGACGATTCATCAAAGGCCGATTGATTATTGCTATCACCATTATCATTTTTCTGAAATGGAATATCCCGAAAAAGAACATGCATATCTTCATCAAAATTTACGGTAATTATTTCACGAATGAATAGGTCTCCATCCTCTTCAATTTGTGCATCAATTATATAGGAGGAAAAAGACATATTCGTTACCGAATACATCGAATCAGTGATTTGGGGAATGAAAATAGATAAAACGATAACTAAGAGAGCTAAAATCATCGCAATTATATTCTTTTTTATAAAGTATTTCATGCTCTACACCTCAATTCAATTATACACATTTCGCTGATAAATGTTTTATTTTTTTTCATTTTGATATATTATGTAAAAAAAGGAGATTTCTTATGGTAATTATCGAAATGACAAATGGCGATCTAATCAAACTAGAACTTGATCGAATTGCTGCAGAAAATACGGTTAACAATTTTTTATCCTTAGTTAATAAAGGCTTTTATAACGGTTTGATTTTCCATCGTGTAATAAAGAATTTTATGATTCAAGGTGGATGTCCAAACGGAAGTGGACAAGGTGGTCCTGGTTATTCGATTAAGGGAGAATTTAAAAGTAATGGACATAACAATCCATTAAAACACTCCCGTGGTGTTATATCCATGGCGAGAGCTATGCACAAAGATTCCGCAGGTTCTCAGTTCTTCATTATGCACAAAGATGCCCCGCATCTAGATGGTCAATATGCTGCTTTTGGAAAAGTGGTTGAAGGATTAGATATTATTGATAAAATTGCTTCTACCCCAACAAACTCCTCCGATCGACCACTTAATGAACAAAAAATCAAAAAAATCACATTTATTAATGAATCATTTACTGAACCAAAAATACTGAAATAATAGGGGGTTTTTTCGTCTAAAAATTCATGAAATTAGCAAATATGCAATTTAATTCACAAAGTGCTTGTGAATTTTTTGCGTATCTTTGTACAAAATAATTTTTATCTTTTCTTCATTTTTATCAAAGATAAAGTTATAATGGGTCCAATCAAGGAGGAGAAAGGGATGAATATAAAGTCGAATCAAGAGTTGTTTGAAGATTTAAATAATTATATTGTACAACTTAAAAATGATCCAAAAGAACTAATCGCCATCTTACACTATGCCCAAGGACTATTCGGTTATTTACCAGAAATTGTTCAAACTTTCATAGCAAAAAAACTGAATATTTCAGTTGCAAAAGTTTATGGAGTCGTCACCTTCTATTCGTATTTTAGGACTCAACCAAAAGGTAAAATTGTCATAAATGTATGTTTAGGTACTGCTTGTTTTGTCAATGGAGCCGATGAAATACTCGAACGTTTTGAATCAAAACTTGGTATCAAAAACGGAGAAACCACTTCGGATGGTCAATTTACGATTACTTCGCTACGTTGCCTTGGAGGATGTGGACTTGCTCCAGTCGTAGTCGTTAACGGAAAAACTTATGGGAATTGTAAAGTGGATACCGTCGATAAAATT
>CAYOYG010000112.1:0-3267 GCA_964408135.1 uncultured Eubacteriales bacterium
ATAACCAATCGTAACCCCAATTCCATACGTGGCTTCTGTCTCGGCTGGATAATAGGTTAAGTAAGCATCGTCAGCTTGTTGATTAATCATCGCATCAAGAGCTCGTTCAACAAAATCTTGATTACTCGATTCACCTTCCCCAAAATACCATTCTTGGGAAACAATATCATAGATTTGCATGAGTTTTTTATAATAAGCATCCCGTCCAGAAAATCCCACAAAATCCCCTAAGACAAAGAGAGATAAAAAGATACCTAACACGAAAAAGACAAGCGAATTAATAAAGGAAAACAAGACAAATTTTTTGTTTTTCCTTTGATTTTGTTTTTGCAATATTTCCTCGTACTCAGGAAATGATTTGATTCGATTATCGCTCATAATTTACGTTCCCGTTTCGTATCTTTGAATTGTTTAAATCCTTCACCATAGACATCTTTCGCATTGATGACAATGACAAATGCATTTGGATCAAGATCCTTTGCTTTCTTTTCTAGAGTGTGATATTCACGACGCGAAATAACGACTTGAATCGTTGGTTTCGGTAGGTTGGAGTAACCGCCTAACGTTGGAATTATCGTCGAACCGCGATTCAAACCATGCAAGATAAAATCATTAATTTCTTTATATTTTTCACTAATAATCAGCATCATCATTGTTTCCGATCCACCATAGATGATTCTATCGACGATTTGCGATGAGATAAACGCTAATATGATACCAATTAGTGCTTCTTGAAAGCCAACGAAGAATAGACCACCTAATATAATCACGGCATCCAGACCAAATAACGCTTGATCAATCCCAATATTAAAATACTTGCTAATGATGAAGGCAGGGATATCGGTTCCTCCAGAAGAACCACCAATTTTATAAATCATTGCTCCTCCAACCCCATAGCACATACCACCAAAGATAGCTGCGATTAAAGGATTAGTGATTTGAATGGATAAATCGTGTAAAAAAGAGAGGTTGGAAAACAGAAAAATGCCAAGAGGATAAATCGCGACACTTGGCAGAGTCTTTAAGGAAAACTTCCAACCAAAAACGAAGATTCCTACAATGAAAGCAACCCACATGAATACCGCAATGAACGTAGCAGGGTCAATTCCAAATAACGAGTTTAAGATGATCCCAATCCCACCTGATCCTCCACTAACAATCGAAGAAGGTATGACGAACATAACATAGGCAAATGCCATTAAAAGATTACCAACAACAATGGCAAAAATCGACTTAAAAAGTTCTTGACGATTCACTTTCATTACTTAATCCCCGCTTTCATGTTCGCGTAGATAATCTCGCCTAAATCCCCATTCATCACTTTAAATACATCGCCGGTTTCATAACCGCTTCGGTGATCTTTCACTAATGTATAGGGACAAAAAACATACGATCGAATTTGCGAACCCCATTCGATGCTTTTCACTTCACCACGAATCGCGGCCATCTGTCTACGGGTTTCTTCAATTTTCCGTTGATATAATTTTGTCTTTAGCAATTGCATGGCTCGCTCCCGATTTTGAATTTGGGAGCGTTCCGACTGACAGTTGACCACAATACCAGTCGGTAAATGGGTCATGCGGACAGCTGAATCGGTTTTATTAATATGTTGACCCCCAGCGCCCGAGGCACGAAAAGTATCAATTTTTAAATCTTTTTCTTGAATCTCAACATCGACATTATCCGTAATTTCGGGCATGACATCGACCGAAGCAAAGGATGTGTGGCGGCGACTGGCAGCATCGAAGGGTGAAATACGTACCAAACGATGCACTCCTTTTTCCCCTTTTAAGTAACCATAAATATTAGGACCTTTTAAAATAAAACTGACACTTTTAATACCGGCCTCTTCCGCGGTTTGATAATCCAGTGTTTCAATTTTTAGATCATTGGATTCGGCATAACGAACATACATTCGATAAAGCATTTCGGCCCAATCTTGGCTTTCCACACCACCAGCTCCTGGATGAATCTCGATAATCGCGTTTAAACGATCGTATTCATCGGTCAACAAAACATCCATTTCATAATGGTTGACTTGTTTATAGATGGCTTTATATTCTTCTTCTAACAATTGATGCATTTCTGCACTATACTCTTCTTTTAGTAACAGAATCTCATCTTGAAAATGCTGAATCTTCAAAATCAATTGTGCATAGCGTTCCGTAATGCTTTTTAATTGATTCATCGCATTAATCAGATTGGTCGCTGTTTTTTGGTCATCCCAAAAAAGCGGACTAAGCATTTTATTTTCGATTTGTTTTATATCACTATTTTTCTTGTCAAGGTCAAAGGGAATCACCCAGCCCAATAAGCCTGCTGTGGATAGCTTCAATACTCTTGACCATTTCATTGACATCAATCATGTTATCACCCTATTTTTTTGTTTCTTGTGGGATTTCTGTTTGTTTTGCAGCTGGATTAGGTCTTTTTTCTATGCTGACTTGAGCATGTAGACAGAAATTGGTTGCCTCATCCGCAATACGTTGAACCATGTCTTGGAACATCTTGAATCCTTCATTAATATAACTTTGCAGTGGGTTGGTTTGTGCATAAGCGCGAAGGTGAATCCCTTCCCGCAATTTCGCCATCCGGTCGATATGTTGTGTCCAGTTGATATCGATGATGCGAATTAGAATTTGCTTTTCGACGACACTAAAGACAGTTTTACCCCACGCTTCTTCATTGGCTTCAAAGGTCGATAATAATTTATTCGTCATCTTTTCAATGGTTTCTCTTTGATCGATACCTTTGATTTCTTCAATTTTAATTTGTTCTGGTTTTAAAAGTTTCATCGTAACAAGTTCATAAAGTTTATTATAATCGACTGCTGTTTCTTTGCTTGATTGATACGAACTATTTTCCACTAAAGCAGTTGCACATTTACGGAACAGTTCTTTCACAACTTCATGAACATTGTTCGAGAAGATAACCGCATCCCGTTGTTTATACATGATTTCTCTTTGTTGCCGCAAGACATCATCATAAGAAAGCAAGTCCTTCCGAATATCAAAGTTGAATCCTTCTACTCGTGATTGAGCACTAGCAATGACACGTGATACAAGGGTACTTTCAAGAGGTTCTGCCCCAATCTTAGCAAACATACTTTTAACCATATTGTTGCCAAAACGAACCATCAAATCATCTTCAAGGGAAACATAAAAGCGTGAATAACCAGGGTCGCCTTGACGACCACTCCGACCACGTAGTTGGTTATCAATTCGTCTAGCTTCATGTCTTTCACTACCAATTACCGCAAGACCACCT
>CAYOYG010000113.1:0-3260 GCA_964408135.1 uncultured Eubacteriales bacterium
AACTTGTCAATGAAATGATTGATGCAAGTTTAGTTTCAAAAATCACTTATATGGATCTAGGCGAGGCTAAGAAAAGTGGAGCGACGGCTTTATTTAATGAAAAATATGAAGATATCGTTCGTGTTGTCAATTTTGGTGATGTATCCATAGAATTATGTGGTGGTTGTCATGTAAACAACACCAATGATATTGGTTTATTTGCAATTGAATTTGAAGAAAGTATTAGTTCTGGTGTACGTCGTATTCAAGCATCAGTCGGTCTTCAAGGCTATCATTTTATGAAGTCAAAAGAATTAATCTTAAATAACATTGCAAAATCATTAGGAGCATTGTCGGTTTATGAAACAACCGACCGCTTGGCAGCGCAAATTAATCATATGAATGATCAAAAATTAGCTATTGAGCAATTAAAACACGAAATAGCAGCTGCTTATGCTCAACAATTTTTATCTCAAGCCGATTATACAAAAGGTTTTCCAATTATAATCAAACATGTCAACAACTATGATAAAGATGTCATGATGAAATTAGTTGATTTAGTAAAATCTTCTGCCCAAACATATTTTATTTATATGGTTAATCAAACGAATGACAAATTAGCGTTAGTTGCAACCGCTAGCCAAGACCTTGTAGCAAAAGGAATGAACTGTGGCAAATTAATTAAGGAAACTGCTATGCTTGCCGGAGGTAATGGTGGTGGTAGACCAGACATGGCTCAAGCGGGTGGTAAAGATATCACAAAAGCACAAAATATCATTGCATATGTAACTCAATATGTGCAAAATTATAAGTGAGGTGATGACATGCGCGTAATAGGACTAGATTTAGGAACAAAAACCCTTGGAATAGCATTAAGTGATCCACTTGGAATTATTGCAACCGGAGTTGAGACGTTTCGTTTCGACGAAAACGATTATGAAATGGCAATAAACCGTGTGCAGTATTATTTGAATTTGCACCAAATAAAAACGATTGTAATTGGACTACCACTTCATATGAATGGTGATGTTGGTACAAAGGCGAATGAAATATTGGCTTTCAAACAAAAATTAGAAGAAAAATTTCATTTGCCTGTGGTTACAATTGATGAACGGTGGACAACGAAATTAGCCACCAATCGTCTATTACAAGCAGATATGTCGCGTGAAAAAAGAAAAAAAGTAATTGATAAAATGGCCGCTGTCGTCATTTTGCAAAATTACTTAGATTCAAAGAAATAAGGAGGAATTATAAATATGAAACATCAACACGAAGATAATACGATTATTGTTTATGATCAAGAAGGGCATGAATTAAAAATGGAAATATTGTTTACATTTGATAGTGACCAATATCACAAAAAGTATGTGTTATATTTTGATCCAAAACAAGATGAACCTGAAGTTTTTGCTTCAAGCTATGATGATGAAGGCAATCTTGAAAGTGTCGAAAGCGATGAAGAATGGGATATGATTGAAGAAGTATATAATACATTCATGGACGAAGAATACGATGAAGATGAAGAAGATGACGAAGATGAATCGGAAGAAATTGAAGAGGAAGAAGTCGAAAATAAGGAGGCATAATATGGAAATGGTGGTTATTGGTATAGCAGGTGGCAGTGCGAGCGGTAAAACAACCGTCGCCAAGAAAATTGTTGCAAAAAGCTTTCCCAACGATTCAGTAACATTGATCCGCATCGATGATTATTATAAACCGCTTGGTCACTTGTCTATGGAAGAGAGAAAAAAAATAAATTTTGATCATCCAGATGCCTTTGATTTTGATTTATTAATTACCCATATTCAGTTACTTAAAGAAGGCAAAACAATCTTAAAACCAACTTATGATTTCACACTACATGATCGCAGTGATCAATCGGAAGTCATTAATCCGTGCAGCGTACTTGTTATTGAAGGAATTTTCGCTTTATGGGAAGAACGCTTACGGTCGCTATTTAATATTAAACTGTTTGTTGATACTCCTGCAGATATTCGATTTATTCGTCGCTTGAAACGTGATACAGAATCGCGGGGACGCAGCATGGACTCAGTAATTAACCAATATTTGACGACAGTTCGACCAATGCATTTGCTATTTGTTGAACCTTCGAAAGAATATGCGGATTTAATTATTCCCGAAGGTGGCAATAACACCATCGCTATTGATTTAATTGCGTCAAAAATTAGTGGACTACTTGAACAATAATATGTTATAATTAGCCACGCATAAAAAGAGGTGTAGAGAATGGAAAATGAAAAGGTATTTTTAACAAAAGAAGGCCTTGATAAATTACAAGATGACTTGCGAAAATTAAAAGAAGTTGATCGCATCGAAGTTGTTCAAGAGTTGAAAGATGCCCGGGCACAAGGCGACTTATCTGAAAACGCTGATTACGATGCTGCTCGGACAAGACAAGCCCAAATCGAAGCGAAAATCAAAGAAATCGAACATATGATTGCCAATGCAGAAATCATTGATGAAAAAGGTGTAACTAGTCGAATTGTAAGACTAGGTGCTACCGTTGTTCTGGAAGATTTGTCCAATAAAGAAGTTAGTGAGTATACGATTGTTGGTTCAGTAGAAACCGATCCCCTCAATGGACGTATCTCCAATGAATCACCACTCGCTCAAGCCATTTTAAATCATAAGAAAGGTGAAACTGTCACCGTTAAAGCAATTATGCCTTATGATGTCAAAATCATCGAAATCAAACGATAAAACCACACTTGTGGTTTTTTTTATTTAGGTCTTTTCTTTTACTCTTACTATCTATTTAGTAGGAGCGTGAAAACGATGAAAATCATCTTAGTGGTTGTTTTACTTACCTTAGGTTATCTCTATGGTATGTCTAAATTGGAAACTATGCGCTTAATTGACCTTTCAAAGATTCCTACGACACAACAAGGCGGGGGCGGGACCATTACTAATCCTGCATCAACATTAACAATATCGATAGCGGGTGAGGTTTTAAATCCGGGTAAATATACGGTTTCAAAAGGAATATCACTCGCAGAATTAATAGTCAAAGCCGGAGGATTAAGCGACAAAGCCGACGAAGAAGCCTATAATGTCAATTATCAGATTAATGATTTGACCTCAATCTATATTCCAAGTGAAAATGGTGGTAATAAAATATCAATCAATAGCGCAAATGCCTCCGCATTAGGCATCTTACCAGGAATAGGAGATATCATCGCTCAAAGAATCATCGATTATCGCGTTGCTCATGGGTCTTTTAATTGTATCGATGATATTCGAAAAGTCAGCGGAATAGGGGA
>CAYOYG010000114.1:0-3240 GCA_964408135.1 uncultured Eubacteriales bacterium
GACGGTGATTGTACTTGTTCCAGCACTGAGTGTCCCACTTAATGAATAGTTCGCCGTGCTAATGGCACCAGCGGCTGATCCATTATTATTGGTTCCGACGACCGTGAGATATCCCTTTAAGTCATTTAAAGGTGTACTGGTATAAATCGTATTACTTCCCGGATTGAATGTAGCGGATATTGATTGGAGGGCGACCGCAGTTACAGTGATTTGGAAGGTATCAACCTTTTCTTTATATGTAACGGTAACGGTCTTTGTTCCGGCACTTGACATATCGACAGAAGATACACTGACGCCGGTAGCACTGATAGCAACTTCGAGTGTGGAATCATCGCTGTATGTAACAGTAATCGAGGCTCCCACCATCGAAAAAGTGTCACCTACATAATAATTCACTTGCGTTGGTTCATTGACTTCTATGGCGGTCACAGTCGGTTTGACACAGCCAGTCAACGCAAAGAAAGCCGCTATCCCAATCATTACTGAATAGAACAACTTACGTATTAATCGCATTATTCTCCCCCCTTTTAAAATTCATACATATATGTATGGTTACTTTTACAATAAACCTTTTATTGGTAAATAGCAATAAAGAAAATCAAGCAAAAATTACCGATAAAATGGATATTTCTTTGCAAATAGATGAGGTTTATGCTACGATAATTTTGGTGATAATATGCGATTAGATAAATACTTACAAGTGGCTCGAATTATTAAAAGAAGAACCCTTTCGAAGGATTTAGTTTTACTTGGTCGAGTTTCGATTAATGGTAAGCAAGCCAAACCTTCGACCGAAGTTCAAGCCAAAGATGTGCTCGATATTGATTTACGCGATGTCTTTTTGCGAGTGCGTGTTGAAGCGATAAAAGAACATGTGCGTAAAGAAGAAGCGGATCAATTATTTACTATCCTTGAGGAAGTAAATAAAACCACGCATTAGGAAGTGAAATGATGAAAAGAAGCGAAGAAAAAGAAATCAAAATTTGGTCGAAAACCCGTTCTGGATCGATTGTTCTTTTTGGTTTTGCCATCATTGCTTTAATGTATGTTGCCAAAGTAAGTTATGATTTTATTCAACTGCAAATCCAAAACAATACATTAACCAATTTAAAACAAGAAATACTCAATGAGAATATTGAATTAACCAGCGATAATCCGCATCTAGGAGCGGAAGATTATTTCAGCATCTATGTCCGCGATAACTACCTATACGATGGGGAGAAATTTGTTCAAATAGGAGGATAGAATTCCTCTTTTTTTCTATGAATGAAGTCTACAATTTAAAATTGCGAATACCCTCAAGATAGAGTAAAATGTAACTGAGGTGACTTCCATGGATATTGCATTATCATTATTGCCCAATCAAAAGTATTTAGTCGCCGTTTCTGGTGGCAGTGATTCCATGGCTCTTTTAGATTTGTTGCGCCAAGGGAATTACCCCCTTATTGTTGCCCATGTAAACTATAAAAAACGGATTAGTAGTGATCGCGATCAACGCCTCGTTGAAGAGTATTGCACTACCTATAATATTCCTTTATATACCTTAGTGAATCACGAAAAAGAAACGGGAAATTTTCAGGCTTGGGCCCGCCAATTTCGTTACCACTTTTTTCATAAAATTTATCAACAAGAACACTGTGATGCTTTATTAGTCGCTCATCAAAAAAGCGATTATCTGGAAACCTATTTCATGAAGAAAAAACGTCATTCCTTAGCCGATGATTTTGGTATTCCAAGTGAAATTTCATTATATGGTATGAAAGTTCTTCGCCCTTTGATGGCTTATTATAAAGAAGATTTACTCCAATACTGTCAACAAAATCATGTTCCGTTTGGTGTGGATGAAACCAATTTTTCGCGTAAGTATCAACGTAATGTTGTACGAATGGATATACTTGATAAGATGACACGCCAAGAAAAAGATGCTCTATATTTAAAAATTCAAGATGAAAACCAACACTTTTCGATGCAAAAACAACGCATTCAACAACGGTATAAACAAGAAGTACACCATGGTCAATTTTCTTTATCTACGTTACAACAAATGTCACCATGGGAACAACAATTGTTTCTGTATACCTATTTGATGGATCATAAAATTAAATCCTCTTCACGGGTTTCAAAACGCTTGCTTGAAGAACTACTGAGTAGCCTTTTTAGCGATAAACCAAATATTACAATCAAATTAGGTGTAAAAACCATCGTAAAAAGTTATAATAATATCTACCTTGATTCCAATGAGGAAGTTTACGATTATGAATATGTTGTATCTTCTTTGGATAAGGTGACAAGTCCCTACTTTATTTTTAATGGTGATGAAGGCGAAGAATTTAGTGTTTCTAGACAAGATTTTCCTTTGACCATTCGCAACACACGGCCCAACGATTCGATTTTAATTAAAACCGGGCATAAAAAACTGCGACGCTTTTTCATTGATGAAAAAGTCCCGCGTTCTTTACGCCGAAAAATCCCGCTTGTTTTAACTTGTAAAGGGGAAATTGTTTTTATACCCCATCTTTATAAGAATAAAGATCGTAATTTATTGCAAACTGATAGAATTGTGTTAAAATTAAAGTCATTAACACAAGCGTAGAAGCGTAGAGAGGAATTAACGTATGCTCGATGATATCAAAGAAATTCTTATAACCAGTGAAGCAATTGTCAAACGTTGTCAAGAAATCGGAGCGGAAATTACCCAAGAATACGAAGGTAAATCACCGATCCTTGTTGGACTCATGAAGGGATCGATTCCTTTTATGGCCGAATTGCTAAAAAATGTGGGTTGTAAGTGTCAAACCGAATATATGGGTGTTTCGAGTTACCACGGGGGAACATCAACCACTGGACAAATCCGGATTTTAAAGGATCTTGACGTCCCAATCAAAGGTCGCGATATCATCATTGTTGAAGATATTGTTGACAGCGGGTTAACGCTCGATACCATTTCCAAGCTCTTAATTCATCGAGGCGCCAATAGTGTCGTTATTGCTTGTTTACTTGATAAAAAAACTAGTCGTAAATGTGTCGTTGATGTGAAGTATGTCGGTTTTGAAATCCCCAACAAATTTGTGGTTGGTTTCGGACTAGATTACGATGAACTTTATCGCAACCTACCATTTATTGGGGTTTTAAAAGAAGAAGTTTACGATAAGAAATAGAGAGGAGAAATCACATGAATCAACAAAATCCGCGCGGAAAGGGACCAAAGAAATCGTCGCTTTCTTTTATCCTTCCATACTT
>CAYOYG010000115.1:0-3232 GCA_964408135.1 uncultured Eubacteriales bacterium
TTTCTTTTTCAATCCGTGGTGTGGTATTACCATTTGCTAGTTCTTTGTATTGATACTCAGTGGTATTAATCGTATTCGCACCCACTATAATATCTTTATACTTTGGTCGACTAAAATCATCATAACGACTTCTTACAATGATACGTCCACCATTATCGACGATACCAGTGATGATAGAATCTGCTACTTTGGTATCACTAAAAGCAAACATCTCCATCATCCCTTCGAAATGATATTGACTCGAAGTACCAGAAGGGAGAGAACCAAGATAGGTAATACTATCCGTTAGATTTAATATCGTTGTGTTGGTATAAGCAGTTGCAGTCCCAACTCGGACATAGAAACCAGATGTATCATAACCAACACTGACACTTTGCCATGTATTCATGGTCAAGTATTTTTCTGTTGATACTGGACTATTTCCATTCATCACACAATAGAGTAAACCACTGCTATTGCAGTATAGACCAAACTTAATCGTGGTTCCTACCATATCTGCTAGGATATAACGAATGGTAGAGGAACTAGTTTTTGGTTTGACTCGTATAGTTCTTGTACCACTATTCTTTGGATTTAAGTCATAGGCTAATAATGACTTATCACCTTTTAAGCGATAGAGACTATCACCATAACTACCATAGACATGTTTATAAAGCGGATTACTACCATCTTGATCAAACTCAAAAGCTTTTGCTTTATCATTCTTAAATGAGACATCGTTATAGACAAAGGCTTTTGGTTTAATGCCTTTATTTGAAGCAAGATTACCATTTAAACTACAGACATCGAAATCATTATAGACTCCAAAGTTATAATAGGTGGTCGCACTGATGGCATCAATTTCATTGATTGCAAAATACTTAATACCTTCTTGATAGATGGCCATAAAGTCAGCTTCTTGATAATCATAGGCACCAATACCGATGAAGGCAATTCGATATGGCATAGAGAGTAGTTGTCCAGTGGATCCAGCATCAATTTGTTCTTGAAATATATGAAGTTTACCAACGGAAGCATATTTGATTAATGGTACTCTAGGCAGATATTCCGGATTAAACAAAGAAAAATATGAACATACGCCATTAACTACTAACATGCAGGAAGTAGATGTACCATATTGAATTAATTTTACTCCCACTAAGTTCCATTCATCCAATGTCACTTGTGCGGTAGTTAAGTACTGTGAATTTAGCTTATTTCTGCCCAAAAGATTATCGATTTCATTAGGATATCTTCACTTTTGTCCTCCTTCATTGACAAATCAATCAAATCAATCAAATCAATCTATAATATAACTAAATCGTGATTTAGTAAATTATGATTTAGTTATTTGGAGGGGATTTTATGTTCGTAGGTAGAAAAGAAGAAATAGAAGTTTTAGCAAACTATCTAGAAAACGATAGGCAAGAGAATATAATCATTTATGGCCGAAGACGTATCGGCAAAAGCGAGTTGGTTAAGGAAACCTTACGAAAGATTGAAGTTCCCTATATTTTTTACCAAGCCAAAGAAACAACCATTCAAGATAATGTTGAATCGCTCTCGCGAATTATTTCTGCTCATTTTAATTTGGGACCGGTTTATTTTACTTCATTCGAAGATATTTATGGTTACCTATTTAAAAAAGCAACTCAACCGTTTGTTCTTGTCCTTGACGAATATCCTTACCTACGGAACTTAGATAAAGGTCTCGATAGTGTTCTCCAAGCAAAAATTGACTATTTTAAAACGACATCTAAATTAAAGATCGTTTTACTCGGCTCCTATATTGATGTCATGGAGAAACTAAACCAAAGTGACACTCCTTTGTATGGAAGAATTTCGAAGATGATGTTTATTACACAAATGAACTATCAAGAAGCCAGCCTTTTTTATAATTTTTGCGATATAGAAACAAAAGTTCAATATTTCAGTGTTTTTGGGGGAATGCCTTATTATAACAGCTTGATTAATCCTGAAAAATCATTTGCGGAAAACGTGGTTGATTTGGTCATCTCTAAAAACAGTATTCTAAGTGATT
This sequence comes from uncultured Eubacteriales bacterium, assembly GCA_964408135.1. Classification (GTDB taxonomy): domain Bacteria; phylum Bacillota_I; class Bacilli_A; order RFN20; family UBA1709; genus CAYOYG01. The sequence goes on from CAYOYG010000115.1 coordinate 2,021, forward strand.
TTATCGATTTGACTTTATCAAAAGAACTAAGAAAAATAAATCATGCTCATTCTGTTTTTACCGCAATAGCACTGGGTTATAGAAAATATAATGACATTTTTAATCAATTATCCAATAGTATTAAAAGTTCACAATTAACACCAATCTTGGATTCATTAATCGCGATGGATTTAATTCAAAAAACAACTCCAATCAACGAAGCTGAGAATTCCAAAAAAACATTTTATGAGATCAAAGATCCTTTTATTTCGTTTTATTATAAATATATTTTTCGACATATGTCAGAGAAAACTATTATGGACGGCATGACTTTTTATAAAGTAATTATTGAAAAAGACTTTCATGAACAATTTGTGCCTAAAATGTTTGAACGTATCGTGAAAGAATACTTGATTATCGAAAACAAAAAAGGTCACATTCAACCACCCCTGCTCAAGATAGGTAAATATTGGTATGATAATCCGAAAGATAAAATTAATGGGGAGTTTCATGTAGTAAGTAAAGATAAAAATGGTTATATTATCTACGAAGTAAAATATCGGAAAAGTAAGTTGACTAATCGTATGATTCAAGAAGAAATCGATCAACTGAGTAAATGCAATGTATCCTATTATAAATTAGGTTTTATCTCAAAGAGTGGTTTTGAATCGGAAGATAATAGGAATTCATACTATCTACGAGATTTAAAGGATTTGTATACATTTTAGTCTTTGTAATTATTTGACCAATACATCATATAGTTTCAATATTATATAAATAACTCTATCCTCATCGTTTTACTGAAAAGTATAATTCAATTTAATAATTAACTAAATCATGTTTTAGTAAAACACGATTTAGTTAATTCAACACTCCTTCGATTGATTGTTGATAATAACAAAAACTAATCTTTTTCCTTTGTATTCTTGATTGAATATATGGATACAAACATCATTTTGAATCATTGGTTTTTGTATTCTAGCAACTTCTATTATTATGGTCCATACTCAAATAGGCATAATAGATGACCAATATTTTGAATTAAGAAATAAAGATTATGTAAAAACACTCCCTTTAAAACCGGGAGTGTTTACTATTAATTTATAGATTATACGATACCAAATTCATCGTAGACTAAACTGAGTGGAATTCCTTTTTCAATGTGATCAATGGCTTTCGCAAGCATCGGTGCAATGGAAAGGATTCTTAATTTTGTATAATTGACGTTTTGTC
>CAYOYG010000116.1:0-3226 GCA_964408135.1 uncultured Eubacteriales bacterium
CCCATAAATACCACGCTTTATGATTTTACAATAGCTGTAGGAAAAAAGCAATATTATATTTACTTTTCATAAAATTTTACTTTTTCTTTTAAAGCAGGAAAACGTTCACTATACTGTTCCACTTTCTGTTGAAGAACCTCAAACATATCATGACGATTCAGTGCGTAATAGAAGGAATGTGAACGATTGAGATATTCAATTACCTTCTCTTCATTGGCCGTTTCGTTATAATACATCGCATAATTTAAAAGTGTTTTCCCGTAATCCCATAATTTTGAAGAATGCTCAACAATCTCTGTAGCTTGGTTTAGACAATTAATCGCCTTTTCTTGTATATCTAATTCACAGTATAAACGCCCCATTCCGCCAAATATCGTTGAATAATCATAACGATCTTCGGAAGGATGTTTTGCTAAACATCTTTCAATCTTATTGAGCGAAGTAACGATGTCATCTCGCTGTATATAATCATCTTTCGCATCATTACAAAGTGTTGCGTAGGCAATCAATAATTCAGCTGAAGTTTCATAATCAGCCGCTGTATTGGGCATGGTTAATATTAACGCTTGATGAAAATGATGCCGAGCACGGGCATACATCCCCATTTGAGAATAACAATAGCCAATCATTAATAGCAAAAATTGACGATCGGTCAATGAAATAACATGTTCCAGCATCGTTTCGCAGATATCTTGAACTTTATGAAAGTCTTTTTCAACAAACAAATTTGTGATCATGCGCTTGTTCTGAGAAGTGATTCGACAACTCGCATCGAAAAATGATGTAAAAAAATCATCCAATGTAAGACCAAAACGTTCGACTAATTCTTTTAATATTATAGCCGATGGTAATTTAATTTTACCGCTTTCATAACGAGAAATCGTTGAACGTTGGCAGATGTCTTTGGCTAATTCCTCTTGTGTCAACAATCGTTGTTTCCGTAAACTCTTCATTTTAATCGAAATCTGTTGACTGAGGACTGTTTTTGTCATTCTTATCTTCTTTTTCATAATAAATCCCTTTCTTTTCCTGTAGAATTATTACCTTTTCTTAAAATGTCATGATAATCACATTTTTATTAGGCATAATTACTTACAATATACCAAAAGGAGGCTAATGAAGACATATTAAATGATATTGATTCTTCCAACGGATCAAGGTAAAAAGAATCAATATCGATAAAAGGACAAAAATGTCCTTTTTTTTAAAATAAATTTAATGAGAGCTGATTTTCTTCTTGCAACTCGCTTAAAACTCCCATAGCTTCAAATATTTTAATTTGAGTCTGATTGATGGATGAGCGATTCATCAAATCTTGTTTCGATATGAATGGGGATTTTTCTCGAGCTTCTATAATTGAATTAGCTACAGATTCACCAAGACCATCGATGGCAGAAAAAGGTGGGATAATTTCATTTTTTTCATAATCGACGATGAAATTTCTTGCATCCGATTTTGTTAAAGAAAGGTTAGAAAATTTAATACCACGAGCTGTCATCTCCAATGCAATTTGTAATACGTCGTAGAGTGACTTCTCTTTATTTGTTACTTCTGAACTGCGGCTTTGAATTCGATCGCGAATGTCTTTAAATCGTTTTTTTATCGTATCGTAGCCTGCAATCATGGTTTCTAATTCATAAGCGTCACAACGTAAAGTAAAGAATGTCGCATAATACTCAAGCGGTTTATAGACTTTATACCACGCAACACGAAGCGCCATACAAACATAAGCAGTAGCATGAGCTTTTGGAAACATATATTCAATTTTTTTACAAGAAGTTATATACCAATCGGGTACATCACATTCCACCATAGCTTTTTCAAATTCAGGAGATAGTCCTTTCCCTTTACGGACGCTTTCCATAATTTTAAAAGCAAGTTTATGTTCCATTCCTTTAGCGACTAAATAAGTCATAATATCATCACGGCACCCAATGACTTCCATCAGACTACAAGTTCCATTACGAATCAAATCTTGTGCATTTCCGCGCCAGACATTGGTACCGTGGGAAATCCCAGAAATTTGAACTAGTTCTGAGAAACATTTGGGTTTTGCATCATCCACAATACTTTTCACCAGTTTTGTGCCAAATTCAGGAATTCCAGCCGTCCCATTGGTGTTTAGTATTTGATGTGGCTCTGCCCCCAAAGCACTTGTTTCGGTAAATAATGAAATGACTTTCTTGTCATTCATTGGAATTTCTTCTGGATCAATTCCAGTTAAATCGTAAAGCATGCGCAGAGCGGATGGGTCAACGTGGCCCAAGATATCTAATTTCAATATTTCGTCATGAATGGCTTGATAAGGGTAATGCGTCGTCTTCCATGAGGCATCGGATTCATCGGCAGGATATTGGATTGGTGTAAAATCATGTACATCTTTATCCTGAGGTACGACAATAATTCCACCCGGATGTTGTCCGGTGGTTCTTTTAACATCCGTGCATCCTTTTGCTAAACGTTCAATCTCTGCAATGCGGACACTAACTTTGCCAATTTCTTCAAAATAATTGCGTACATAACCAAAAGCAGTTTTATCGGCGACTGTAGAAATAGTACCGGCACGGAATACATTGTCTTCTCCCAGTAAAACCTTTGTAAAATTATGAGCCCGAGCTTGATATTCACGTGAAAAGTTTAAATCTATATCCGGGACTTTATCTCCGTTGATACCTAGGAAGGTTTCAAATGGTATATTCTGTCCTTCCCCGTGCATTAAGTTTCCGCACTTTGGACAATTAACTTCTTCTAAATCATACCCACTTTTCACGCTATCTGGAAGCGAAAAATCGCTATAGTGACATACAGGACATAAGTAATGTGGTTTTAATGGATTTACTTCAGTAATACCGCAAAGTGTAGCGACAAACGATGATCCAACTGAACCACGAGAACCAACTAGATAACCTTCATCACGTGAATTTTTCACCAATCGATAGGCTAAATAATAGATGACACTAAAATCATTATCTTTGATGCTTTTTAATTCTCGCTCAAGCCTTTCTGTCACAATTTTTGGTGGATTATCACCATACAGAGCAGTAACATTTTTATGACACATGTCTTGAATTTCTTTTAATGTATCGATTCCATCTAGCTTTGGTGTGAACAATTGTTCTTTAACTGGTTCTATTTTACCAATTAAATCGGCAATTTTATTTGAATTGTCTATGACAATTTCTTTGACGAAATTGCGATTCAAATATGGATAAGATTCTAGCATCTC
>CAYOYG010000117.1:0-3221 GCA_964408135.1 uncultured Eubacteriales bacterium
AGTAATCTTCATAGTTATCCTGCGATGGTTACGTTGTAGGTTTTTGTTAGGATGGCGGTTTCGAGCGTATTTGCTACTTTGGTTTGAATCGTGAGTGTATCGCCAACCTTACACCGCCACAATATGCCAGTTAAGCTCGCAATGTTGGTGATTTCATAGAATTGATCATCCAGAGTAATACCAGTGATAACTTCTTCGGCAACCATGCCAGCATTTTGCGCATTGCCTGGGTTTACTGAACTAATATAAACTCCGGTCGTGACATTCCCCGCTGGCGTTAGAATCGCATCAAGAGGCGAGCTTTCTAGGTCGCCCACATAAACGCCAAGTGTAATCCGAGTAAATGTATGGTTGGTCGCGGTAATAATGGTGTCAATAATTGGTTTAACATCATCGATTGGCAAAGCCATCGATAACGATTCAACATCTTCTTCATATTTATAAGTGGTGATTCCCACCAATAAACCATTGCTATCAAAGACTGGTCCACCTTCCATCCCACCATTTAAAGGAGCATCAAATTGGAAAGCAGGATGATCTGAGATGGCTAGATCATATTCTCCTTCTGTGAATGTGGTAGAGAAACGCCGATTTAGTCCAGATACATAGCCTTGCGAAACGGAGTTGATGAGTTCAATTCCATAAATTGGGGTTCCTACAGCATTGACTTGTGTGCCAATTGTTAAATCATCGGAACTGCCCAGATTAACGACCGGTAAATCAAGCGCTGATTTAAAGCTAAAGACTGCGATATCTGCGGCATTAAAACGGCCAAGATAAGTTGGAACATAACGTTGACCATTGTCGAGGGTTATTTCATAGATACCATTGGTAACAACAGTGACATTGCTTTCTTGTAATGTTCCGTCTTGAATGGTTGTATTGTTAATAAACCGATGCAAAATACCAGAGTTGGTTGTCACAAGATAATACGTATATTTATTATCATTGCCCAAAGCGCCTTTTTGATAAATAAATGCAGAAGCGCCATAATAATATTTCGTTCCATCTACACCATAGCAAGCGTTAATGGCTGTCGCCGCCGTGGTGGCTTGACTGCTGGCAAAAACACTTTGTGTACTTAATGTAGTATAAGTGGTTTCAACGGCACTATTGTTACATATACTGTTGTCCACCGTTTTATTGGTATCATCCGGATTATCATCGGGATCTGTTGGAACTTTTGGGCAGCTTGTTAAGGTGAATAACGCCGCAACAATTGTTAGTACTTTCATGTATTTTTTCATAATCATTACCTCCTAAACCGCGCGTGCTGTGACGCTTTTACTGGTTAAAACACTTTCATATCCATTACTAGTTGGTGCATAGTACTTTACGCTAAGAACTTGGTTCGCCGATGCGCGAATTAAGACTTTTCGTAGATTCACCAAATTGGTAATCGCAACACCATCGACTTCTTGAATAATCGCATAACGTGGAATTCCCGCTTGTGCAAATGCTGAATTAACGCCGAGTGTTTTTAATAAAACACCACTATAAATCGTTTCTGGTATCTTTAGTGTCGCGCGATCAACGACCCCAATATGAATAATCGAAGCATACTCATTCGCACCATAACTCGGTTTGAAAAAAGTGCCTTGCGTCGAAACAACATAATTGGAACCACTCGTTGAAATAACGGCACTCGCTAGAATCCGTTGGGCTCCTAGCAACATATCATGAATGGATAGGGCAAAATTTAACCCTTCAAAATTGACAGATCCTGATGATGTCAATTTAAATGAATTGATACCAATGACTCGTCCTTGATCATCAAAAAGTGGGCCGCCTGAGTTACCAGGATTTAAAGCCAGATCCACTTGAATCGCATGCGATTGATCGTAAATACTGGTCGCATCTGAAGAAGTATTTCGTTCTCCATTACTTACAATACCGACAGTCATTGTTCCTTTTAGATAAATCGAAGAAGGATTCCCAATGGAAAATATATTGTCTCCGGTTTGGGGTGTAGGAATAAGTGCTACATCACTGCTAGCAAATGTTGCCAAATTACTATCGCTTAAGCCATAACTAGTCACCATGATAATGGCTAAATCTTGTACACTATCCCCGCCGACTAATAAAGCATCTTTTATAAGATTGTTATAGGTAATAATTCCTAATTTTCTTGCGCCATTGACGACGTGATAGTTGGTCATAACAAAATAGAGAGTGTCACTACCGATGGTTCGCTTATTAAAAATTACGCCACTACCAATACTTTGAATCGTATCGCTGCTGCTATAATTTAAAACCGTTACCGTGGTTTGAACAACCGTATTATAAAGCGTCGCTAAATCTTGGCTATCCCAGGCGGCCAGGTTTTGTAAACCAACCACATTTTGATAGGTATTTTCTTGTTGGCGTGAATAATCCGTCACATCCCCCATCTTTAAAAGTGGTTGTGGTGTGACATTGAGTAAACAAACCAACACAATCATTGGTAGACCTCGTAGGAATTTGAATAATTTATTCATCTTTCCACCCCTTTGTAATGCTTGTGCGACTCGCACTTTGCATAAAAATATGTTGATAATCGACTTGATACTCGCCGAGGATAGTTTGAACGGTTGAAAGGGCTAACTCTGGATCATTGGCCACTTCACTTAAATGGGCAAGGGTGATACTTTTAGTTTCCTCTGTGATGAGTTTTGCTAATAATTCGCCACATTGTTCATTATTTAAATGACCACTGTCCGAAAGAATTCGTCGAATCAAATAGGCAGGTCTTCCCGAACTAAGCAACATCGCGATATCGTGATTACTTTCAATTACATAATGAGTTGCTCCCATCATATAGGGTTGATTTTTCATTGAAACATAACCAGTATCGGTCATATACACTAAGGTTTCAATCGCGTTTTTAATGACAAAACCAAATCCATTCACACAATCATGCGATAAAGGAAGTGAAGTAATAGTCATATCATTAATATGGATGCTTTCATAGGCTTTCAGTATGTGATCTTGTTCTAAATTACACGTTCCTTCTCCACTATATATCTTATCACTTGGTAGATATTTTAATGCCCGAACATGGTCAATATGTTCGTGGGTGATAAAAAACGCATCAATCGATTCTATACTTATCCCACAGGCCGCTAACTTGGTTTTAATTTCTTGAATCCCAAGACCAGCATCGATGAGGATGTTGGCACCCTTGGTCTGAACCAATGTGGCATTACCATCGGAACCACTTGCCAACAAAGTATACTTAAGCA
>CAYOYG010000118.1:0-3191 GCA_964408135.1 uncultured Eubacteriales bacterium
TGCACTATCAAAATGCCTATTATGGATTAGAACCAATTGAAGGTAAAAATCGAGTCGTACAATGGATGATTATCAGTGAAGAGTTGCATAATCTTGTCAATGAAAAATGGGCAACAGTAAGTGCAGATGCCTATCGCGAAAATCTTGAAAGGAAGTAAGCTATGGAACAAAAACATACGCCCAGTATTAAAATTGGACTAAAGAGTTTCTTATCGATGATTATTATTCTTGGTAGTATTATTGTTTTGGTTGGTATTTTGACGTATATCATACCGGCAGGCATGTATGATATTGGTGAAAATAACGAAATCATACCTGGTACTTTCCGCTATATTGAGAGTGCAACGAGATTGCCATTTTGGCGGTGGTTTACCGCTCCTTTTGAAGGATTGTTTCTCGCAAAAGGAAGCATTACCGTTATTCAAATTGTGGTCTTATTGTTATTTTTAGGTGGATCACTGGCGATTATTGAAGACATTGGTGGGATTGAATCGTTAGTAAGGGTCTTGGTTCGCAAATTTGCCAATCGTCGATATCAAGCCTTGTGGATTATAGCTTTAGTGATGATGTTATTATCCTCATTACTTGGATTACAAGAAGAGTTATTAATTTTGTTACCAATCTTCTTGGTTTTTGCGAAAGCGATGGGATGGAGTCGAATGATGGCTCTTAGTCTCGTTTTAATTACTACTGGAGTTGGTTTCACCGCGGCGATGCTCAATCCATTTACCATTGGTATTGTATCGCAATTAGCCAATATTCGGGTTATCGATGGTTTATGGTATCGGGCGATTATCTTTATTGTCTTGTATTTTGCCGCAGTTACTTTCTTGATTCATCTAGCCAAGTGGGAAGAAAAAAACCTCGCGAACAAAAGCGATGTATCCCATTTTGATCAATCTAGTGATGCTCATAAACAAAATGATGCTAAGAAAGTAAAAAATCTAATCGTACTATTTAGTGTGGTTATCTTAGTGATGATTGTTTCTTCTTTGGTGCCATTCTTGGCTGAATTAGGTATTGGGATGGTACTTATGGCGCTTACATTTGTCGTTGGGGCTTTCATTATTGGAGTTAAAACCAAAGGATTCCGCCCAACATGGCGCGTCTTTGCGCAAGGGGTAAAAACAATATCTCCTTCTGTCTTAATTGTACTAATGGCTTTTAGTATCATCTATATTGCCGAAAGAGGCAACATCCTTCATACTGCTTTCCATTATATTTACGCTCTATTAACAAGCCAATCACCTTATGTGGCCGTTATGATTATCTATATATTTACTCTCATCGTTGAATTCTTCATTCCAAGTTCGACGAGTAAATCATTGTTGATTATCCCTTTATTAACCCTAGCCCCAATACCTGGTATCAGCAAAAATATTATTGCTCTCGCCTATTTATTTGGGGATGGTTATACGAATATTTTATATCCAACTTGTGGAACCCTCATCATTGGTCTAGGTCTCGCTGATGTTAGTTATGTTGAATGGGTTAAAAAGACCTGGAAATTTCAAGTTGGATTGTTCATTCTCTCTTCTTTATTCCTCTTGTTTGCTGTCTACATTGGGTTATAATTAAAGAGGGTGTTTTTGATGAATTTTACAACAACAAGGTGTTTTATAAGACCTTTTGAAATTGATGATATTCCCATCTTTATGCGTTATCGCAACAATCTTGAATGGATGCGTTATCAAAGTTTCAAAGGTCTGACTTATGCGCAATATGAAGCCATATTGCTACAACCTTTAGTGATTGAAAACGGAATTCAATTGGCCATAATATCCAAAGTAAGTCAACAAATTATCGGCGATTTGTATCTAGGAAAGAAAAATCAAACCTTAACCATTGGCTATACGATTCATCCATCCTATGCCAATCAAGGGTATATGAGTGAAATCGTTAAAGCACTAATTGAAGTATTAGAAAAACAATATCCTGAGTGTGAAATTGTTGCTATGACAGATAAAGATAATTTTGCATCAAAAAAGGTCCTACTTAAAAATAATTTTGAGTATGAGACCTTCATCCAAGAATACGATAGTGAACTATTTAAGTATCATAAGAAATAAAAAAAGGCATGAGCCTTTTTTATATATCAACACCAAGAAAGACTTTTATCAATGTACCGATTCCAAAAGAAATAACGGCCACCCCTAAGCTGATAGCGATCATTTGCCAGAAGCGCTTTTTAAATGGTGTGGATTTTGCAATCGAGACATACCAGTTAAAGAAGAAAATAATTAAGATAACGATGATTAGCATTACCCCAAGTGAAATAAATGGTTGATTTGGAATCACTAAATAAGGAATGACAAGTAGAGCAACTGTAATTAAATAAGCAATACCAGTATAAATAGAGGACTTCAGTGCATTGGGTAAATCATCCGCTTTTGAACTTAGATATTCAGAAGCAGCCATTGAAAGGGAAGCAGCAATACCAGTAATTAAAGCGGATAATGAGATGATTTTTGGGTTGGCAATTGCAAAGGTCAAGCCAGCAAGGGTCCCCGTCAATTCAACTAAGGCATCATTCAAGCCTAAAACCATCGAGCCCACATAGTTTAATCGTTCCTCATCCAACATACCGATGAGTTCAATTTCATGGGCATCTTCTTCCATAGAAATTTTGGCGGCTTCGTCGATATATTGTTTGATCGAATCATAAAATACTTTTGATTTTTCTTCTGCATTTTCCATAATTTTTAAGGCAAATGTGTAACCAAGTATTATGCTAATCAAATTGTAAAAAAATACTTTGAGACGATAACCGGATTTTAATTCTCCTAAGTATTCACTCCAAATTTGATAGTGATTTAATTCTTGTTGGGCAATCTTTTCAAGAATTTCTTTGTTTTCCTTTTTCTTCATACGCTTTGCAATTTTATGGTAGACAAGATAACCAATTAATTCATCTTTTTGCATTTGACGAATTTGTCTTTCGATTTGTTTTGGATATGTTTTCATATTATCACCTACACTCATTCATAGTATAAGGCGGAAGGGCGGAAATGTCGATTCCTTTTCTTGCTATTTCTAGAAAATTATATTACTAATGATAAAAGCAATAATCGGTAGGAAACTACCAATAATGACTTCTTTAGTATCGTGACTTTTTAATCGAAAGGAGGCAAAAGCAACCATGACAAGGATAATATAGCCAAATACATACCACCAAGAGACAAGAACCGATA
>CAYOYG010000119.1:0-3163 GCA_964408135.1 uncultured Eubacteriales bacterium
ACCCGGTAAAGAATAAAGCGCTTACTCTTTTTCTAGTTATTTCCTCTTCAAACAGAGCAATCCTCTGTTTTTTCCTTTTTTAAAGGAAATAAAACAGAAATAAACAAAAAATAAGCCAAAACCTACCCAAATATATATTTGACATTACCCCTTATTTTATCTAGAATGTAAGAATACAAGGGATATGACAATATATACCTATATATTGGTCATAAAAAGGAGATGTGAAATCATGGGAATTTTGAAAAATGTCGAATGGCAAGACAGAACTCAAAATACGATCGTCTACAAAATGGATTTAGATAAAGAAAAAAATGCACTCAATAAAGGCAGCGCTTTAACCGTACGCGAAGGTCAAGCTGTTGTTTTTTGCGATAAAGGACGTCTTGCGGATGTCTTTCTTCCTGGTTTTTATAAACTAGATACAAACAACTTACCACTATTAACCAAATTAATGTCTTGGAAGTATGGCTTTGAAACGCCATTTAAATCCGATATTTATTTTGTTAGCACCCGTTTATTTACCAACCAAAAATGGGGAACCATTAATCCAATTATTTTACGGGATAAAGATTATGGAGCGATTCGGGTTCGCGGTTATGGATCATTTTCCTTTAAGGTCGATGACCCATATATCTTTGTGAAAGAATTAAACTCCACCAATAGTTCTTATAAAACCGAAGATATTAACCAATATCTGAAGAGTTTAGTCATTACTGGTATCAGCGATGCCCTCGGTGAATCCAAGGTCCCAATCTTAGATTTAGCCGCTAACTTAATGGAACTAGGTAAAATTGTCACGGTTAAACTAGAAGAAGATTTTAAGAGCATGGGTCTATCTCTTGCTAAATTTAATGTGGAAAACTTCTCCTTACCAGAAGAATTAGAAAAAGCACTCGATAAGAGTTCATCGCTTGGTATGATGCGCAACAACATGGATGTCTATACTCAAATGGCGGCAGCTGACAGTATGAAAGAAGCCGCTAAGAACCCAGGTGCCGGTGGTGTTATGGGCGCTGGAATGGGATTAGGCATGGGGGTTGGTATGGGTAATATGTTTGGCAATATGATGCAAAACGCTGCTCAAACTGCCCAAGGTAATAAACCACAAGCCGGTAATGTTGCCTGTGCAAAATGTGGTGCTTCCATGGCAGCCAATGCTAAGTTCTGTCCAGAATGTGGAACTCCAAATGGTGTTGTTTGTCCTAAATGTAAAGCAACTGTCGCTCCTGGGGCAAAATTCTGCCCAGAATGCGGACAAAGTTTAGTGGCTAATTGCCCAAAATGCAATGCGCCGGTTACGCCTGGATCAAAGTTCTGTCTTGAATGTGGTACCAAACTCTAAGCGTCAAGCTAAGGGAATATAACTATGGATACAAATGAACAAGAAATCCTAAATGCAAGTGAGAAAACAACCGAAATAAAGAAGTGTCCCAATTGTGGTGCGAATTTAGTTTTCAATCCAGAAAAACAAAATTTGTCCTGTGAACACTGTGGAACGGAAGTCGAAATCACCCAAGTGAATCAAGCCGCAGAACAAGCGTTTTCAACGATTATTCAAGATGCACCGGAATGGAATGAAACTCATGTTTTTCGATGCAGTAACTGTGGCAGCAAAGAAGTATTGGATAAGAAAGATATTTCACGGAAATGTTCCTATTGTGGAACAACCAATATTGTCGAAACTCAAGAATTATCCGGCAAGAAACCAACCGGTGTTGTTCCTTTTAAACTTTCGATTCAACAAGCTGCAAATGCGGTCTATAAATGGATTAAAGCGCGTTTCTTTGCCCCAAAAGCCTTTAAGAAAAGTGCGCAACCAGAAGCGATGCGGGGGATTTATAATCCAGCGTTTACATTTGATACCCAAACCTTCTCGCGCTATGATGGTCGTTTAGGTAAGTATTATTATACGACCGTAACCCGGAATGGTAAAACCACCCGTGTTCGTCATACTCGTTGGTTTGATGTTCATGGTAGTTATGATCGTAATTTCGATGATATCTTAATTCAAGCGAGTGCCACAATTGCCCAAAAATCATTGGATAAAATCGCGCCATTTGATACCAATAATTCCAAAGAGTATACCAAGGATTATTTAAATGGATTCTCGGCCAACCAATATAGTAAAGATGGTAATCAATGTTGGAAGGAAGCTCAAGGACCAATCAACTCGACAATTCGTCAAGGGATTCTATCGAAATATTCTCACGATGTCGTGCAATATTTAAATGTAAATACCCAACATAGCAATATTACTTATAAGTATCTATTACTACCAATATATGTTGGTTATTGTAACTATAAAGAAAAGAACTACAATTTCTTTGTCAATGGTTTAAATGGTCGGGTCACTGGTAAGACTCCAATCTCGATTTTAAAAGTTACGATACTTGTCTTGTTAATCGCGGCGGCTGTCGCTGCTGTTATCCTATTTGTCGGTCCATCACTCAATCAATAAATCAAGGAGGAATACAGTATGGAAAGAATTTATGAAATACTAAATCTTGATTTTTTAGGCATTCGTCTATGGATGGCTCTTGTGGGTCTTCTTGTTCTTGTTTTATTGATCATTCTCATTGTTAAATTAAAAAACCGTGGGGTGGTGGTGGTTGAAGATGTCAAAATCAAAGGCGGCCAACGCTACACCAAATATGAAAATGTCGAAACCAAAGCGGGGGACATCAATATTACCCACAATGAAGGGGACTTCATTTTAAAGCGTGGGGTTGTTTATGTCGCCAAAAAAGGTGGCGCTTTATTACCGGGAAAATACTCAATTTTGTCCACCGAAGAAAATACGAAAAAATTCAATATTCGTTTAGGTGGATTTGTCCGTGAATATCTACATAATGCCGATATTGTTATTGGTGATGGTGAAGAAATAACCTCTGTATCCCATACCACCATTTTACGATAAATAGGAAAGGAAACAAGCATATGAACAAATCATTTTTATGGAAATTTCTCTTTGTCTTTGGCGTCTTTGCCGTTCTTCTATTATGGGTATTAAAGATTTTTGTTCCTGAAACATTTGGATTTTATAGTCTAAATTGGGGCGTCTTATTCTTAAGTGCATTCTGGGGCGTATCCTTCTTACTTCGCGGTGTGGTTGCTAAAACCCTAGTTATCGCCAAGAAAACCTATATCTTATTAGGGGCTG
>CAYOYG010000120.1:0-3158 GCA_964408135.1 uncultured Eubacteriales bacterium
GTCAACGAACGTTATCAAAATGCTGGTTGGATGGAAAAAAGAGCCATCGAAGCCGGTCAAACATTTAATGATATCGTTGGCTCTATCCTAGCTGGTGCTTTTAAACAAACAGAAGGCATCTTAGATGCTGGATTACAACTATCAGCAGTAGTAAGTGGTAAAATGGGCAATCAAGAATTGTCACAAAGCCTATTAGATGCGTTGAAAAAGGATGCAACTGGTGGAGCAATGGCATTATTCGGATTGGATAACACATCCAAATCCGGTTTGAACAATTTACCAGGCAAAGCACAAAACATCACTCGTGGCGTTGGGCAAGGATTAGGACAAGTTGGTATGACTGCTGCATACTCTTATCTTGGAGGTAAAACAGCAGCAACGGCAACCTTATTTCTAGGTGCATATGGTAACTCTTTGGATGAATCCTTGAATGAAGGTGCATCGATGAAAGATGCAACTATATACAGCACATTAAGCGCTGGTGTAGAACTCTTTACTGAACGTATGTTTGGTGGTATTAGTGGCAAGTTTATTGGCGGAGGTATGCTTGATAAATATGTAAATAAGTATGCATCAAGTACACTTGCAAAACTTGCATTAGATGCTGCTGGTGAAGGATTTGAAGAAGCATTTGCAGAAGCGGTTCAGCCATTCATAAAGATGGCATATAACGGTAAAGACATCAATGAAACAATGATCGATGCAACATCACAACAACAGTTTGAGCAAATCCTCGATTCTGCGGTTGTTGGTGCACTAACATCGGTCGCTTTTGGTGGTTCTACTGGTCAATATTCTGCAAAATCAATGGCTCAATCATCCGCATCAGAAGTTAAAGCCATCGAAAAACAACAAAGTAATCTATATAAAAACAATAAGATTACATCACTTAAGCAAACATCGATTGATAGCTCGATTGAATATCACATTAAGACATTCAATAAACAAGTCAACCGTTTAAATACATTAGAAGAAAAGCAAGAATTTATCAAACAATCTGGAATGGAAGCCTATTACGATGGCGAAGCTAAATTAAGAAAAGTCAACGTAGAGGAACGTAAAGCAATGAATATTTCAGCATTCAACTCATCAAAGAGGATTCAAGGTGTGAAGTTGGCCAAGGAAGTCAATGAATCACAATCGAATGTTTTAAGACTTGGTGAAAAACTAGGTAAGAAGGTTGTAATTGCTGAAACAGATGATGGCATCAACGGATACTTTGATCCGGATACACAAACCATCGTAGTATCATCCAAAGCAAAGAATCCTACTGAAGTATTCGTTCACGAACTTACACATAAATTGGAAGGCACTAAGCAATATTCTAACTATGTTAGATACCTTATGGATGCTATCGAAAACAACGCCAATTTAAAGAGCAAGGTACTAGATAATAGAATTACACTAGAAGCCATTGAAAACGCCTATAAAGGGCAAATTGAGGGCATGGACAAGAAGTCAAAAGACTACGTTATCATGACTGAGTTTGTTGCGAAGGCTACCAGTGAAGCGTTGTTTACAGATAAGAAATCTATCGATCGTCTTGTAATAACCGATAAGTCTATTGCTGAAAAGATTTACGATTGGATTAAGGCGCAAGTTAAGAAGATTAAAAATCCAAGCACACCAGAAGAACGTGCTTATTTATCCATGCTTAAAAAGGCTGAAAAATTATATTCAGATGCTATTGAAAGCGAAGTCGGTGGCGTTCGTTTAAGTGATTTATCAAGCAATGATTCAGACACAAGATTTAGTCGTTCTGATCTTCGTAAAGAATCTATTCGCAAGGCATTAGCTAATCAATTAGTATCATCGGAAGCAGTATTTTTGGATTTCACACCGACATTCTTACAAAAATTAGGAATGCCAAACAAACCTTTAACAATCACACAAAAGCACCTTGCAGATATTATTGATGCAAACAAGCACAATATACCATTGTCTTTCATTGAAAATGATTTAATCGATGAGTTAAACGACCCAACACTAGTACTAAATGATCCAAAGTTTGATGGCATCATTATTTTAAGTGACAAATTAGATTCACTAGGTAATCCAATCATCATACCTATTGCGTTGAATTTTAAGAGTTATGTAAATGAAATCCATATTAATGCCACTGTTATTAAATCGGTGTATGGCAAGTCAAAATGGGATAAAGTAGTTAGTGCGATGCAAAACAATATCGTATATTACGACAAAAAAAGAGTTAGTGACTTGTATAGATTGAGTGGCTCTCAATTGCCAAACTTCCTATCCGGACTAACTCCTAACGTCATTTTACAACAAGTTGGTACTAATGTCAACATCAATGAAACTATCAAGGATTCACAAGGTGATTTACTATCTAATGAACAAATCGAGTTCTTTAAAGATAGCAAAGTTAGAGACTCGAATGGTAATTTGTTGGTAATGTATCATGGTTCGAATAATGCTAATTTCAATGTTTTTGATAGTAAGAAAATAGGTAAAAACTATCCAGCCGATAGTGTAGGTGGTTTTTACTTTACGAATAGAAAGCAAACTGCACAATATTTTGGAAGGTCTGGTCATACAAAAGAAGTATACTTGAATATTAAAAATCCATACATATTGAAGGCTGATGATAATTGGGCTAATGGGTCAGATTGGTTTGATATTTCATCACAACATCATGTTGAGCAAGCTAAGAACAATGGCCATGACGGCATTATTGTTGAACATAAATACGGCAATATGGTTCTTGCATTTGAACCAAATCAGATTAAAAATACAACTAACTTGAAGCCTACATCTAACGATGATATTAGATTTTCAATCGACAGTAGAGGATTAGAATTAACGAAAGAGCAACAAGAGTTCTTTAAGGATTCAAAAGTTCGTGATGAAAACGGCAATCTTTTAGTCGTTTATCATGGCACTAAAAATTTGAGTTTCTACGAATTCGATGGTTCTACAGTAAGAAAAGACAACATGTTAGGCAAAGGATTTTATTTCTCAACATCAAGTGAAATTGCATCTAAATATGGCAATAGAACAATTACTGCATATCTAAATTTGAAAAACCCATTTAAGACAAATAACAAAAATCCATATTTTGGTTCATCGCTAGCAAGAGTTTTTACGGATGCTGAATTAAAACCATATATTAATCAAAAGACCGGAACTGTAAAAACAGA
>CAYOYG010000121.1:0-3108 GCA_964408135.1 uncultured Eubacteriales bacterium
TATCGCCCGGTAAAATGCGAATGTAATTCATACGGATTTTACCAGAAACGTGAGCCAAAATCACTACGCCATTTTGCAATTTTACGTTGAACATCGCGTTTGGCAACGCTTCGACCACAGTCGCTTCAACTTCAATTACATCTTGTTTTGCCATCCAGTTTCCTCCCTTTAAAGTTTGGTTAAGATCTCATAGCCACCATCTAATACAACAATGGTGTGTTCATAATGTGCCGTCAGACTTCCATCGCTACTAACGACGGTCCAATCATCACTTAATACGCGTGTTTCTCTTGCCCCTTGATGAACCATTGGTTCAATCGCTAGGACCATTCCTTTTGCTAGTTTTGGACCACGATTTGGTAAGCCAAAGTTGGGAATAATCGGATCTTCGTGTAGATTTGTTCCTACACCATGACCAGTATAATCTCGTGGGATAGAGTAGCCATGCATTTCGACATACTTTTGTATGGCATACGATATATCACCAACACGATTTCCAGCTTTTGCTTGTTCAAGTCCCACATAAAGACTAGCTTCTGTCACTTCGAGTAATCGTTGGGCATCTTGGGAAATTTTACCAATTCCATAACTCCATGCAGAGTCACCATGATACCCTTCATAACACGCGCCGATATCGATTGCGATGATGTCGCCTTCTTTGAGAATTGTATGATCGGGTATTCCATGGACAAGCACTTGATTGATTGACGTACAAATGCTGGATGGAAACCCGTACAATCCTTTAAACGAAGGCGTAGCACCACAGGAGCGAATAAATTGTTCTGCGATGTGATCGAGCTCTTTGGTTGAGACGCCTGGCAAAAGATGCTTTTTTAACTCTTGATGAGTCAAAGCTACAATTTGACCTGCGCGCCGCAGCTTTTTAAGTTCTTGTTCACTTCTTAAATAAATCATTCAATCTCCCTCAAGATCATAGCAATCTCGGCAAATACGACATTAATATCGCGAAGAGCATCAATATTGACTAAGATGCCCATATGGCTGTAGTAGTCAATGAGTGGTGCTGTTTGGCGGTTATAAGCATCGAGACGAGTAGCGACTAATTCTGGATTATCATCCTTACGTTGAATCAGTGTACCACCACAGCGATTGCAAATACCGTTAACTTTCGGAGGGTTATTACGAACATGATAGGTTGCCCCACATTGAACACAAACTCTCCGTCCTTCAATACGATCGTGAATAATTTTCGGATCGATGACCAAATTAATAACCTTTTCGATTTGATTGCCGAGCTTTTCGGTGAGAGTCCACAGGGCTTCAGCTTGCGCGAGCGTCCGCGGAAATCCATCGAGTAAATAGCCTTTTTTGCAATCATCTCGGCCGAGGCGTTCTGCAACGACTTTAATGGTTACATCATCGGGTACTAATAAACCTGCTTCCATGTATTTTTTTGCTTCCATTCCGGCAGGAGTATTATTCTTGACGGCTTCTCTAAACATGTCTCCGGTTGAGATATGAGGAATCCCATATTTTTCAACGATCAAGGCAGACTGTGTGCCTTTTCCTGATCCAGGAGGCCCTAGAAATATTAAATACATTTTTGATACTCTCCTTTTAACCGACAAAACCTTGATAATCCTTATTGGCTAATCTTCCATCGATTTCTTTGGCGGTTTCCATCGCTACGCCAACGACGATGATGAGGCCGGTCCCACCGAAGGCAATCGAACTGGATAAGCCAAGTAAGATCGTTAGCGCCATTGGTAGAGCCGCAACAAACATTAAGAAGATCGCACCGAGTGAGTTCACGCGATAGAAGACTCGTTTCAAATGCTTTTCGGTTTCACTTCCCGGTCTAATTCCCGGGATATATGTTCCTGATTTTGAGAAATTTTCACTGATTCGGCTTGGATCCATTTGTACTCCAACATAGAAGAAGGAGAACAATACGATTAAGACAATATAGAGAATTAATCCCCATGGAACCCCATTATATGTGTTGGTAAGCGAGAGAATCCGATACCATGGATTGGCTTCGGGAATTCTTAAAAAACTCATAATAATTGGGGGTGCAGTTAAGACCGATGATGCAAAGATAACCGGAATTACTCCACCAGAGTTGACTTTGACAGGTAGATAAGAAACATCTTTTGTTCGAACTTGTGTGCTCGATACGGCATGTTGAATAGGAATTTTCCGAATGGAGTTTTCCATGAAAACAACAAAGGCAATCAATCCAACATACGCAATTAAATAAATTGAGAACTTAATCAGACCATTGAAGATAGCACCGCCACTGGAAGTGTCGACACCAGCAAAACCAAGATACGCATTGTAAATTTGATAAGGAAGTTCGGTGATGATCCCAGCGAAGATGATCATCGACACGCCATTTCCTACCCCTTTCAATGTGACTTGGTCCGCTAGCCACATCAACAAAAACGTGCCAGCGACAGTAATCAGAATTAAATAGAAATAATCAGCAATGGAGAAGGCTCCTCCGCCTAAGGTAGTTAAACCATAGCGGGTTTCCATCGTAATGATAATGCCATAGGATTGAACTGCAGCAAGCAATAAGGCTAGTGCGCGGGTCGCATTATCCAACTTTTTCTTGCCTTGTTTACCTTGTTTTGAAAGTTCTTCTAACTTTGGTAAAACCCCCATCGACAACAATTGAATAACAATCGATGCCGTGATGTAGGGGGATACTCCAAGAGCGAAGACCGAGAAATTTTTCAAAGCTCCGCCACCAAGAATATTCATCAAGCCAAAGATATCACCAGTATCGGCTAAATTGACATTGGTAACATCAACTCGAGGGACAGTGATTGTCGACCCGAGCTTAAAAATAAACAGAATTACAAGTGTGTACAGAATTCGGTTTAATACGATTTTATTTTTGAGGATTGATGTGATTTTATTAATCATCTAAATCACCTCAACTTTGCCTCCAGCTGCCTCAATCGCCAACTGGGCACTCTTGGAAAATTTATGAGCCGAAACGGTAAGTTTCTTTTCTAATGTACCTTTGCCAAGAATTTTGACACCGTCAACGTCACGGCGTACTAGACCAGCCTCTTTTAATACTTCTGGACCTACTTTAGATCCACTTCTGAATTGGTTTAAACTTTCCAAATTAACAAC
>CAYOYG010000122.1:0-3098 GCA_964408135.1 uncultured Eubacteriales bacterium
AGGCTGCTTCTTTTTAACAGTTATAGCGCTCGAAAATTAAATTAATATTTTGGGTAGACCGATGAATTTTTTTGAGATAAATTGGATGATAATAAGGTATGACATCCAACGAGATTTGAGGATTAAGTGCCATAACCGGTGTGTTCTTAATTTTCACAAGGGCAATAATCAAGGCGACCATAAAGGTACCTACACGTTTAATTAGGTTCGTACTTCCATTTTCAGCTAAAATCTTAACTTTATCAAAGACGGTATCATAAACAGATACCAAAAAGTTTTGGAGATTGACAAAAAACAGAATAATGTTGGAGGCTGAACAATTTAAAAAGGTAAAGAAAACTAAAAAGACGGCCGATGAAATTAAAATGGCTTTACGTTTTGAAAATATGGAGACCATGATTGATAGAGCAAAAATGGTCAATGCATAATATAGAGCCAATTTCAGTATCATATCATCCCACCTTTGAACTCATTTTATAACTTATGGCGACATTTAGCAACGATAATTTTTTGGCTAAAAAAAAAGAAAGACTATTTCTGTCCTTCTTCCAGCATTTTTAGCAACATTTTTATCGCATTCGCTCGATGAGATATCGTATTTTTTTCTAGAGCTGTTAATTCCGCGAACGTTTTATTTTTCGCTTGAATCAAGAATATTGGATCATAACCAAAGCCATTCATCCCCCGTGGTTCATGGGCAATGACCCCTTCTAATCGATAGGTACAAGATACGATTGGTTGATGAAGACGAGCAAAGGCGATGGAACAGACAAAATAGGCGCGTCGGTTACTTTGACCTTTCATCATGTCCAGAATCTTTTGATTTTTAATTCGATAATCGGTATTATGACCCATGAATCGAGCCGATTGAATACCAGGAAAATTCGCCAACGCTTCGATTTCTAACCCTGAATCATCGGCGATGACATCCGCTTGTAGATGCTCCGCCATTGTCATCGCTTTCAGACGAGCATTTTCTTCAAAAGTAGTACCTGTCTCTTCCACATCAAAAGTAACCCCAAGTTGTTTGAGTGAGGTGATACTAGGATTCCATTGCTTAAGTAATTCAACAAACTCCGCATATTTATGTTGATTGTGTGTTGCGATAACAATCATTTAAAATAATCCTCAATCCCATATTTTTGATTAATATAACGCACTAAGACAAATAAATAATCCGATAGACGATTTAAATAGGCACCAATATCTTCGTTTTTAGAGACTTCTTGATAATAATTAAAATAGACGACTTCACATCTTCTTGCGACTGTTCGGGTGATATTTGCGCTGCAACTTGCTTTATTGCCAGTTGGCAGAATAAAATGATCTAGTTTAGGCAATTCTTCATTCATGCCTGCTGTCCATGTTTCTAGCAAACGAACGCGCCGAATGTCATAATTTGCTCCTGGGGATTCGCTGACTAAAGCCGCAATGGCAAATATATCTTTAATAATCTCAAGCAATTGAACTTTTTGTTGCGAAAATCCTTCTAGATAGCAAATCAGATTACCAAGTTGAGCATTTAATTCATCTAAAGATCCAAGCAGCGCAATCGTGGTTGAGTTTTTATTGATTTTCTTGGACGAAATCATTGTTTCTCCCCGATCACCTTTACCCCAAAATGCCTTCATATTAAATCTCCCCTACTTTCGTTTTCACTAAAATTATAACCCTTCGCAAAGGTTCAAACAAGACCAGCATTAGTATAAAATTTCCTATCCCATGGATCACATCAAAACTAAGACCACTTATCCAATATGATAGTGCGAAATGTGGGCCAAAAAACACAAGATATTGTAGACTAAATAACCCACCAAAAATTAAACCAAATAATCCATTTATAAAAGCGGCACGTAAGGGGGTTTTTAGCCAACGTTTGATTACATAAATCACAACAACATACAAAGGCCAAATATAAAGATATCCAATTACCCAATCCGCAAATCCCCAATATAGACCCTCTAACAAAACAAAAATATAACAAATTAATAGTGAGGTGCCTAAACGAAGTGAAAGCGCACAAATGAGTAGAAGGACACTCACGATTTCAATATTTGGGATGCCAGCGAGCAAAATTTGGGCCGCAAAAGTCAACCCAGACATGACCGCGACAAAGGCAATTTTACGAATACCTTGCATAGTTAAGCGTTCCACGCTAAAAGGCGAAAATCAAACGTATCATGAAAACCGATTAAAATATCCTTTGCCCCAACATTGCAGACATTCGCGTAGGAATATCCTGCATCGCTAAAACCAGCACAGGCGACGTTAGTGGCCGAGAAAATAATCCAATATTTATTATCAACACCAGTCCCATCGATTGCGTGTAATGAGGTAATCCATCCACTCGTTTGAATGGATGAGGACAACAATGTCCGATCATTGAGTTGAATGAGTAATTCGTATAAACTGATTCCCGATTCACTTGGCAGGAAAACGACCGTTTTAACCAGTTGTTCACCACCATCATACACATTGATCGTGATGGCACTTTCATCTACAAGCGATTGGAGATTATCGAATTGTGTCTGTAATTTTTGGTTTGACATAAACAAATTAACATTAAAAAACAAAGAAACAGCCAGTAGTAAATACACGAAATAATCCTTGATCCACTTTTTCATAAAAAAATTCCTCCCGAGTGAATGTTATCTCTCATGAGGAAATGATGAACTAAAAAATAGTCGCCCATCCCCAGGAGAGAGTATACGTAACCTTTAAATAGGTAGGTCTCCTGGCTTGCTTCATCCTACTTGGTCCTTCCCGAAAACATACTTTCAGTGGTAATCCCGTTCGTCCGCTACACAGTTGCTGGGACAGCTAGAGGTTTGCACTCTATTCCCTTTTATGCTTGCGCACCTATTAAAATGGTAGCCCAATTATAACCTATTGGATTTCAACTAGCAATCCTTTTTCTACGCAATAAACTTTATGATCTATTTGACGCGTGACTACGATATAACCCTGATTTGTTTTGGTTATGAAGGCCGAGTCAAGAATGCGACGATCAAATAAATTCATGGCAATTAATTTGCTTTTCATCAATGAAAAAGACTCATTTTCTCTGCCCCAAAATCGCGTGATACGTATACGATTTC
>CAYOYG010000123.1:0-3095 GCA_964408135.1 uncultured Eubacteriales bacterium
CAAAGGTTATTATAGTAAAGACATCTATTTATTATACAAACAAGGTCTAGTTTCTCAAATTAACATCACTGGATTCTGTCAAAAAATCTTAAATCACTTTCAAACAACGGTGAAAATCGATGAGCTGAATTTTGATTTGGATCCATATTTCGGCGTCTTGATTTTAGGGGAGTTCACAAAAAATATTACTACCAGCA
Source organism: uncultured Eubacteriales bacterium (assembly GCA_964408135.1). GTDB lineage: Bacteria > Bacillota_I > Bacilli_A > RFN20 > UBA1709 > CAYOYG01. Next base: position 198 of record CAYOYG010000123.1, read on the forward strand.
TTAAAAATGCATATGAAGCGACCATCAAAGGGATTAAAAATGATAAAGAGATCACTTATTATGACCAAGATATGGAATATAAAAATAAGATGCTTGAATCTTGGCGCTTTGAAATATTAAATGTCATGAAGAAACGAGATTATGTCATCAGTTTTTATCCGATTGTTTCTTTGACAAGTGGTAATAACATTGGTCGACTTTTGGAGATAAGTTATATCGGGGTTGAAATTAAAGATTTTGCGACTCTATATAGCTCAGCTCAAATGTACAATTTACACAACGATTTGTTCGCCTCAGCTTTGAAAAAAGCCCTGATGATGTATCGCGAAAAATTCCCGGGAGAAACTTTGTTGGTTTTTTGTGAATATAAAAATCTAGAAACATTTCAAAAAATCTATTTCTCAAGTCAGGAATTTAGTGATGTGAAAGTCAGTCTAATCCTCAATGATTATGAAGACTTAAACGTCAGCAAACGAGCAATTCAAATCTTTAAGGATTTACGCATTCATGGTGTTATGCTAGGAGTGATAGCCCATCCGAATATGCAAACGACCATTTATGAAGCATTACATGAATTTACATTCTTGGTTATTCCATCGACATTGCTCGATAATAACGATGAACGAAATAGTGTAATGATCCGCGCGATTATTAATAATATCGATTCGATTAATTTACAAACCTTAGCGATGAATGTCAATAATTATGCAATGGCGGAGCGTGTTAAGGAACTGGGAATCGATTATATTAATGGTCCATTATTTGATGAACGAAACGACGATATAGTAAGTGTCCGAAAAATCGCAAAATTGATTGAAGGACCAATGAATAAAAGGTAAAATATTGTGGGGTGGAATTTATGAGTGAAAAGAAAGTTAGTGAAATTACCGCGCGTGATCAAGATTTTGCGCAATGGTATACCGATGTATGTAAAAAAGCCGAATTAATGGATTACAGTGATGCGAAAGGATTCATTGTATATCGACCTTATGGATATGCGATTTGGGAACAAATTCAAAAATATTTTGATCAAAAATTAAAAGATAGTGGTCACGAAAATGTTTATATGCCACTAGTAATTCCTTATTCATTACTAGAAAAGGAAAAAGATCATGTGGAGGGGTTTGCTCCTGAATGTGCAGTTGTTACACGTGGTGGCAAAGAAGAACTGGAAGAACCATTAATTATCCGACCAACATCGGAAGTTTTGTTTTGTCAACATTATGCACGAATTGTTAATTCTTACCGTGATTTACCAAAGAAATATAATCAATGGTGCTCGGTTGTACGTTGGGAAAAAACCACTCGTCCATTTTTAAGAGGCAAGGAATTCTTATGGCAAGAAGGTCATACGATTCATGAAACAGAAAAAGAAGCTCAAGAAGAAACATTAGGCATTCTTGATGCTTATCGTAATCTTGGTAAAGATTTACTGGCAATTCCATTTGTTATCGGTCGTAAAACCGAAAAAGAAAAGTTTGCCGGTGCGGTAGCAACTTATTCAATCGAAGCTTTGATGCACGATGGGATTGCCCTTCAATCGGGAACCAGCCACTTCTTTGGCACCAATTTTGCTGAACCATTTAATATTCGTTTTCAAGGTCGTGATGGCAAATTGCAAACCGTTAATCAAACATCTTGGGGTATTTCAACACGCTTACTTGGTGCTATCATCATGGTGCATGGTGACGATGAAGGTTTAGTCATGCCACCTTATGTCGCACCTATTCAAGCAGTCATTATTCCAATTCAAGCCCAAAAACCAGGAGTGAATGAAAAAGTTGCCCTCATTCATCAATTATTAAATAGCGCTTCGATTCGGGTCAAAGTAGATGATAGTGATCGTAGCCCAGGTTGGAAATTTGCTGAATATGAAATGAAAGGTGTTCCAATGCGTATTGAAATTGGTCCACGAGATGCTGAAGCAGGGAAATGTGTGGTCGTTTTACGTCACACCCGCGAAAAAATCATCGTTGATATTGCTGACTTAGGCACGAAAATTCCACAATTAATGCAAAAAATGCACGATGAACTTTATCAAAAAGCACTTCTCCATGTTCAATCTTCAACACGTATTGCCAAAACCTATGATGAATTTAAAGATATTATCGCTCATAAAAATGGGTATGTAAAAATTATGTGGTGTGGTGAAGAGGCCTGTGAAGTAAAAATTAAAGAAGATACAACAGCGACTTCGCGTTGTATTCCATTTGAACAAGAACATTTTGATGATAAATGTTGTGTCTGTGGCAAAAAAGCCAAGACTATGATTTATTTTGCTAAAGCCTATTAAACAAACTAGAATCTCGCAATGAGATTCTTTTTATTTAGGTATTTTTTTCATGATTGCCTATTGAAATAATGAGGTGAAAATATGGAAAAAAAGCAAAAAACATTCGAAAAAATTATTAAAGAGTATTTGATTGCGAAAAAGGCGCTTGCTTTAATTGAAGAGGGTTATGGCGATTTAGTTGAGAAAGATAATCCGAAAGATTTTGAACGACAAGTTCGATTTGTTAAGAAAAATGTTGAGTTAACCTTGGTCATGTTAGATGATGATTCACGAAAGATACTGGAAAACGAATTTATTTTACCAAACCGTAATTTTTGGTGGGCTGAAATGTATTCGAAAAGTACCTACTATCGTTACCGTAGCCGAGCGATTGAAACATTTATTGATTTTTATTATCGATAACGATGAAAACATTTGTTAGTGGTATAGTCATTATTGCCTCATTAAGTGTTCGATTGCCAGAGGATTTTGGAACCAAAACTGGAGTTTGGATTGAATCCGTGTACTACGCTATCGTCGATTATCATCAACCACCCAGTATCGAAATTGTCGTAACGAACTATGAGGCAACGAATCAAGCAATTCGGATTACCATCGATACCTAT
>CAYOYG010000124.1:0-3087 GCA_964408135.1 uncultured Eubacteriales bacterium
AGACCCTAGAGCCACAAATGCTCGATACTTTGGTAATAATAATAAAAATATATAAGTTAGAATAAATAATCCGAGGGCTATGGGCATTCTTGCACCAGGAGGAATTAGGAATAAAAGCATATCATCGACTCCGTTCTTTGTTACTTCACGCGCGGTTATTATAACACTTAAAAAATGAATATTCAATTCTCATCTGTACAGTAAGAAACGAATATTCCTTGCTCAAAACAAGAGTAAGAGTGATAATGAAATTAGAGAATGAAAGGAAGTGCCAACCATGAGTCTTATTGACACCATTAAACAACGACACTCGATTCGGGTTTATCATCCTAATCCATTGAGTAATGAAACGATTGAAAAAATCCAAGATAAGATGAAGAATATTCACCCTCTTTTTAATGCCAACCTTCGCTTTGTGCTTCTACATAGGCCCGATTTAAATGGCATAAAATTAGGAACCTATGGTGTTATCTCTGGTGCCAGTACCTTCTTAGTAGGATGTTACCAAGAAAGTCCCAATGCTAAGATGGCGTTAGGTTATGCTATGGAAGAAATAGTTCTGTCTTGTACTGCACTTGGTCTTGGAACATGTATTCTTGGTGGTACTTACCGTAAAGGGTATTTTGCCAAAGTGGTAGGATTAAGAGAAAACGAAAAAATTGGCTTAATATCTCCGATTGGTTATCCTTCCTCTTCCCTCACTTTAATGGCGCGTATCATGGGCAGCACTCAGGCGGTGAAAAGTCGCAAACCATTTGCCAACATCGTTTTTGAAAGTGATTATAAAACTCCTATCAAACAAGATCATCCCTATCGTTTACCTTTAGAAATGTGGCGTCTGGCTCCATCGGCATTAAATGCACAACCATGGTGTGCTTTAATCGATCATAATAAAGTTCATTTCTATATCACAACAATGAATCATGGGTATGCTCTCTACGACATAGGTATCGCGTTATCCCATTTTTACTTAACATGTCAAGAAAACAATATTCATGGTCAGCTAATCCAATTAAACGACACGGAATATCCCCAATATCCTAAATTACACTATGTCATTAGTTTTGTGGAGGACAGGAAATAAAGATGAAAGTAAGAATTGCCCAAGAAGTGCAAACAGCCCTTGATCGACATTTACCAATTGTAGCGCTTGAATCAACGATTATTGCCCACGGGATGCCATATCCACAAAATGTAGAAACAGCCCTTAAAGTGGAAGCTGAAATTCGAGCATTCAACGCCATACCAGCCACGATTGGAATTATCGAAGGGGTCTGTGTTATCGGTATGAGTCAAAATGAAATTGAAGCATTTGGTCGACGAAAGGATATCATCAAAGTAAGTCGCCGCGATATTTCCGTCATTATTGCCCAAAAGAAATGGGGAGCCACCACAGTAGCCGCTACGATGTTTCTTGCGCATCTGACTGGGATTAAAGTATTTGTTACCGGCGGGATTGGTGGTGTTCATCGTGGGGCAGAAATGAATATGGATATTTCAGCGGATTTACAAGAACTTGCCCACAGTGATGTGGCTGTCATCTGTGCTGGACCAAAAGCCATTCTCGATTTAGGGTTAACCTTAGAATATTTAGAAACCAATGGCGTGCCTCTCATTGGTTATCAAACGGCGAATTTACCCGCTTTTTATAGTTCTAGTAGTCCTTATCCAGTCGACTATCGCCTTGATACACCAGAGGAAATCGCCTCTGTTATGCGCGAAAAATGGGATTTACATCTACAAGGGGGAATTTTAATAACTAACCCTATTCCTAAAGAATATGCTCTTGATTATGCCCTCATGGAAGAAGTCATTAAAAAAGCCTTACAACAAGCTAAAATTAATGGTATTCATGGTAAAGCCCTAACCCCATTTTTGCTTCACTACATCAAAGAAGAAACGCAAGGGGAAAGTTTACAAGCCAATATTGCCTTAATTCTAAACAACGCCAAACTAGGAGCCAAAATCGCCTGTGCGTATCAAGCCATTAAAAACCAAGAATGATTTTCTTGGTTTTTTAGTAACGTGGTTTTTCAATATAGAGTTGAGCCAGGATATCTTTCTGTGGAATTAACCGTTGCAAGGTTTGATAAGAATCATCACGTATGACGATATTTTCTAGACGATTGTCTTTTTTAAAATACACAACAGATTTGTATTCGACATTTTGAATAGAAGCATCATGTCCATCTACTCCCCCATAAATATAACCATAATCGCGGTATTTCACATCACTAGTCATGACAATTTTAGTTTCATCGCGGCGATCGGTTGTTATTTTTGAAATGTGGTATTTTCCTCCATCACAGGTATAATACAAGATATCTGCAATTGGAATAAAATAGGGTTGTATGTTCGCAAAGTCGATACTTTTATATTCCAAAGGGGATAGACTCGTATTATATGAATTCATTCTTTGTCCTTGAGGATGATAATAAGGTTTCCCTTGGACAAAATTTTCCGCATATACACTTGGAAACATCGCAGGAAATAGATATATTTTATCTTCTTTAATGATTAAGGATAATGGTAGACTTGCAATTTTATTCTTGGCCTCTTCTGCAATAAATTTCATTAACACACCGGCTTTTACATCGATTAATAGCAGCCGTTCTGCTGCACTTAAAAAGGGCTTCTTTACTTCATTGGCTTGCACAATGGCAAAGGCCTTTGTTACAATCTTATCCACTTTTTGATAAAAATAGGTTAAGACAAAAACAAATGCGCCAATACTCGCAAAGCCAATCGCTAAATAAAGAAAGACACGTCCAGGAGAAGCGGCCATAACCATAGTGATTAATCCTCCTTATTTGCTTCAAGAATGGCTTTTGATAAAACAACACCGATCGCATCTTGGATGACCAAATCGGCTTTTTGGTCATAAGGAGTAATCTCTTTATTAATAATGACAAGATGAGAACCCCGGAAGTATTGAATCAAGCTGGCAGCAGGATAGACATTTAAGGAAGTACCACCGATAATCAATAAATCCGCTTTATGAATATGATGGATGGCGGCTTGGAGTGTCTCTTGATCAAGACTTTCTTCATATAAGACAACATCTGGTTTTACAATGCCTCCACAACG
>CAYOYG010000125.1:0-3026 GCA_964408135.1 uncultured Eubacteriales bacterium
TAATGCACTATTTAAGGCCTCAATTTGTGAAATTACAGCATCGAAATTATTTTTCAGTTTTGCCAAGAAATCGCTCTTAAATTCTTGAATTGCGAGTTCTTTTGCTTCAACAATCTTGTCTTTGTACTCAAGTAACTTCACATCGTGTAAATCGACGTATTCTTCTGCATAATAGCGATTGGTATTTAGGGTGGAATCGATGTTTAAATTATATTGTAAGTTGTATTTTGAACGGGTTTCGACTAATTGATTCCATAGTTTTTGGACTTTAAGAATAGTATTGGCAATTTCATTTTTTAAGGTAGAGAAACCAACTTGGAATGAATTATTACCAGCCCGTATCATCTCGATGAATGCTGGCTCGCCTTTTTCAATTACCCAAGATTTGTCGAATTCTTTTGTCAGAATATCTTTTGCATTATTGAGTTCAACTTGCGCATTTGGTAGTTCGATTTCAATGGTAGTTTTTCGTTTATTTTGAGATGTAACAATATCACGCGTAATATCAATTTTTTCTTTTTCTAGATCGGCGATATTTGTTTCAACTTCTCGAATCTTGTTATCTAAGACATTTAGATAGTTATCGGATAATTCGGCAATTGCTTTCTGATAATTATCTACATTCATCCGTAATGGTGATAAATCACCTAGCTCTTGATAGATAGATAGTAGGGTAGCGATTTCATTACTACTGATACCATCTAGTTTGGCTAATTTTTCTAAGGCTTGAAGAGAACCAGATATAGACTGGTTATCTTGCATTAATTTATTCTTTTCATCATTTTTCATCACGAGCAATTGTGGATTTGCTTTAGTGCCGATAAATGGAGTTGTCTTTTTTAAGTACATTTGCCGAGCAACATATCCTTGATAGAGCATTCCATCTTTCGTGACGCTGCGATTATGTTTCCTTAAATCCGCTAAGTTTTCACACTTAATCAGGGTGCCAATTAAATTTTCAACATAGGCTTTAACATAATCATTTTTATAAGATATTTCATGGCTGAGAGAACCATAAGCAACATTGACACGGACTTGCGATACTTTATCCGTATCAATGATACCATAATCTGCAAAAGCAAAATTTTGCTTGTATTGGTCATAAATGCGAATAGCATCATCGACATATTTTGGATCAACGACTAAGTAGAAACGTTGATGGGCCAAATAGTTTTCAATGACATCACGCCAAGTATCGTTTTTGATATCCATTAAATCAGCAAGGAAACTGACATTGATGGATAAGCCGTAGAGTTTCTTTAATTCACTCTCAATTAGATTTTTAAAACTTAATAAGCGAGGATCATAAGATTTTTGTCCACTGCCTAAAAGCATTAATTCCTGATTGATTAATGTTAACTTAATATTGTTATCTTCGGTCTGATTGCGCAAACGATACAATTCGCCATTTAGTAGTTGTTGAAACATACTAATGGTTTGTGATGTTTCTTGTAATGCCTTTTCTTTTGGAAGATTTTGCAGTGAAAAATCACGCAAAACTTGCAGACGATGCTTGACGTTTTGAGCGGAATCAATCAGTTGTGGACTAATTAAATCGCGATTAATGCGAGCCAAATAATAATCAAGACCATCATCCCATGTGTTGACAAATAATTGCATATTGCGCTGTGTTGACGTGTATTTTGCTTCTAATCCATTAAGTTGATAGCGTGCCGATTTTAATTCTTTTTCAATATTTTCACGTTTTTTAAATAAATCAGAAGAAAATTTTTCTTGGACATATTGATCACGTTTTTTATTAAGTTCAATAATCTTTACTTTGCAATTTTCCAGGATAGTTGTCTTGTCTTCAATATCATTTTTCAAATCTTCGATTTGTAAATTATACTGCTCAATTCGTTTAGAAACAGAATAGTGGTCATAGCGATTGAGCTGATATTTTTTAATTTTAATTGTTTCATTTAGAGTAAACCATTCGGTATAAAGTCGATTGATATCATCAAGAGATTTAATGCGTTTTTCCAGTTCGATACTCTCTATTTCAAGGCTTTTATAGCTTCGAATGTTTTCTTGCATCTTCAAAACATCAATGTTGCTTTTTACATCACAGACATATTCTGTGATAAAGGTTTCTATGTTGCTAATTGGGGAAAAAGGGATTGCTTTTTTAAACAAAGAGAAAAAGGAATTATTCAAATTACCAAGACGTGTTTTTAACGCTTCGCGATAAGAAATGTTTGTTTCATAAAAATTGACATTTAAATAACGATTTAATAAAAAATTACGCAAATTCTTTTGATCATAAGGTACATTTACGATATCTAGAAAATTATTGCTAGGAATAGCACCATCATAGATAAAGAATTTTGTGTCATAACTTGTATCTTCAAAGTTGTCAAAAACGACACCAATTGTAAAACTTTCATTGGTATAATCATCGAGCAATTCACAGACAATATAGGAGGAGAAACGGCCATTACGAAGATATAAGGCACCGCCTTCTTCATTATCACTGAATTCACACCGTAGATATCCTTTGAGATTACGATTGGATTTTTCTGAAGCGGATTTGTTGAAAAAGTGCCCCGTTGTATCACCAAGAAAAAGAAGTTGCATCGCATCAATAATAGTCGTTTTACCTGAGCCTGTTTTTCCTGTCAAAAAGTTGATACTATCGAATTCAATGACTTCATATGCGAAATAGTGCCAGTTGATTAAAAGAAGTTTTTTCAATATTTTCATGATTCAGCACCTTCACTTTCATCTTGGTTTTTTAACATAAGATTATAGATTGCATTCAGTTTTTCGTTCGAAACTAATTTGAGAATCGTTGGATAAACTAAGAAGTTGAAGTCGGCTTCATCAATATCGCCACTGAACTTAGTGATAATATTGTATCGCATCAACAACTTTAAAGTTGTGGCGCAATCTTTAATCGTTGGTTTTTTCATAATAACGTTATTTTCAAGCATTTTTAAAACCACATTTGTTGTTGTCAGTAAAGCGACACTTTTTGTTGGATTTTTTTCAATTTCTTCGTCATACATTTGGCGGATGGTAATGAT
>CAYOYG010000126.1:0-2367 GCA_964408135.1 uncultured Eubacteriales bacterium
TCTGAAAAATCTCATTGAGTTCTTATAGTCTTTATATTGCTTGGTTTTTTATTGATGAATACCATGGTACAAAAGTGCCTGGTGAATATGCTATGTCGGTCAAAGTCGATTATGCCAATGGTACAACTGAAATGGTTAATTTAAATCTAACTGTTGTCGCTCAACAATTTACTTATACCCCTCCTACTGCTTGGTATAAAACTTGGAATGGTTGGGTATCACAATGGTTTGGTGTAAGAATCGCTATTAATTGGTTGTTAAATCTACTCGGTATTCATATAACTGTTTAATTCAATTTTTAAAAGGGGGTTGAAATTATGCGTAAACTATTTATTTTTGTGAGTTTGTTAATTTGCCTTATCACTGGCATGGTTTCAACTCCTGTCTATTCTTCCGTTGAAGCTGCAACAAGTCAATCGTCAAATATTCAAGTTCAAAATCTTGCTGATGAAACAAATCCTGCTGATCTAGATTGGTTAACAATCGAAGACTATTCTTTTACCCATTTGAACACTGCCAAATCAAACGCAACAGGCTATGCACCTTTTGGCAATTCTACGTACTTGTTTAATCTACCTTTCGAGCTATCTTCCGAATACGAAGTTTCGCAAGTTGAAATTGATTATATGGCTTGTTCGAAATGGTTTCTAGGGATTGTGGGTGGAATATGCACAGGACATACCTTTGTACAAGGAGCCGTATCGGATTATGAATCCGATTTAACTTATTTTCAAGGCTCATGGTCAACAGGTATTGGTTGGAAACTCTTTGATTATGATTTATATAAAATCAAAGAGCTTGGGAAAACCGTTGATCTAATCAATGTATCACAAGAAATTGGTCCTTTACACAGTACTTCTGATTATACAGATTTCTTAGCCTACCGCTTAGGAAGTGACTCAACTTATGACAACTTACTTAACTATGAATATTATTTCTCATTAAACACAAATATTAACTGGGATACTGTCATCATTCGTGTCCAATTCAAACAAGTATCTACTGGCGAAATTGTGGATGTCCCTTGTGGCGAAAATGGTCAAGGTTGCGAAGTAATTGGTGACCCTGAGCCAGTATTGCCTAATATGTTTCAAAAAATAATTGATTGGTTAAGCAAAACAACCTTAGGTATATCCAATATATTGATTGCTATTGGTGGAATTATGCTGTTAATACTGTTTGTTAATGTGTTAAAAATGCTTGTTGTTATACCAAAAGCAATTTGGTGGGTGATTAAAATGTTATTCAAGCTGTTCAAATTTATAGCGATTGCTATTAAAAAAATTGTTAAAACAGGACTTAAATTCATAAAATGGGTTATCGTGCGTTTATGGAAATTACTAGGATTGATTTTAAGAGGCATAGGAAAGCTCTACATGAAGATTACTCATTACTTTACTAGACGTTCACAACGAAAACTATTAAGAAATAGAGGTGGCTAAAATGAGCGAATTTCTACATTCTGTTGACTGGTTACAGTTCGCAACTGTATGTCTAGCGGTATATATCCTGATTAGAACGATTGCTAATATATGGACATATTACAGATGTAAGAATTCCTACGCTTATTGCCACCCTTTTGTTTTGCAGCACTTCGGTTATAACGTCAATGCTGAGGGAGTTATTGGAGCAGGCAAAACCACATTTGAGTTTGGACTAGCACACGTATATGTCGAAATTATCCTTGGTAAAATCAATAAAGTTCGAGAAGAAATGCAAATAATTTGCTATGATCTACCGTTTAATGAGCTTGACCAGGATATAGCAGCTCTCTATCAAGAAGAGAAAAACGACTATCTTAAAATTAGTGAGCAGCTGCATGAAAAATATTTTATGTATGTGGATAGAACATACTCAGATGGCTTAACAACTATATCTATGTATGAAAAGTTCAAGGATTACATTGAAGCGACTATGAGCTTATTATCCAATAAATTCGTCATGTCGAATGTGAGGTGCTATAACCATATCACGAAGAATTATTCTGTTCCTTATGATTCAAAGTATCTTGAAATAAAAGATAATCCTGATAACTTCCCTATGCGACGTTATACCGTCATGATTAATGATGATTATTTACTTCAAAAGAAGCTATCGACCGAGCACCAACAAGTTGCTAAAGAGGACGCAGGAGCTAAAGAATTTATGCGTCTTTCTCGGCAAGCAGGTAAAGGTACCATGTTCTTTTTGGGAAATGCTCAAAAGGTCAATCGAGGAGTTAAAGAAGAGCGTGAACTATCAACTTCGATTCCTCAAATTGAACGTTGTGATGTTGTTGGTGACTTTCCATTCTTTCAAGAGATTTTCAATCATTTCATCACTTTTGTAAATTGGTTGATGAACGTTCGGTCTAAATTTATTCGTCCA
>CAYOYG010000126.1:2377-3026 GCA_964408135.1 uncultured Eubacteriales bacterium
TCCAAAGAAGCGTGAAATCTATATTGGTGGATTTAACCATTTTAAGAAACTTCGCTACAGGCTGTATAAGATTAACAAGTTCTTCTTCTCGCATAGCTTTGTAGCTTATAAAATAAGACTTTATTTCAATTCAGAAGATCTAGGAAAAAACAATACTTCCACTTCTGAATATTTTATCCCTCAGACATTCATAATGCCGATTAAATATTGTTTTGGAAGTGGTGACACTCATTACTTTTCATTCATCTATGATGTTCTTAGATCCAGGAGTCATTACAGATTCTCTGATCTAGAAGAAATGACTTCCTCATTACGTCCTGAACAACAACAAGAAGTGTTTGAAGAGATTGTCAAAAAAAGACGCAGCAACTCGAACACAAACTTTTAAATAAAACACTCCGAAGATAAAAGCAAAAAGCGTAGAGAAGATTAAAGAGTAGCTTTTTGATGAGCTTTTTGGAACAAAAAGTTGTCTAGGAGTGTTCAGTTCTCTGATAATCCGTTAGTGCTGCTAAATGCAGAAAGCGAGTGATGATCAATGCAAAATAGTGAATTCCGTAATCCTTTATCCGAAGTTAGTGCGTGCGACAGCACGCAGGAACATGGGGAGAGTAACACCCATGTCATGTCGTTACAAAATCAATACAAT
>CAYOYG010000127.1:0-3021 GCA_964408135.1 uncultured Eubacteriales bacterium
CAGATAACAAACCAAGAAAACCGAGGAAAATACTTGGGGCAAAAGGCACCAAAGCGTTTTTGAGTCCATGCCGGAAAGTAGCCTGACGTTGGCTTAGCCCTTTTGAACGTGCCAACAACATATAGTCTTGGGTTAATTGTTCAGTTAGTTCCGCACGAATACCGCGCGCCCAACCAGCAATCCCGCCTAAGATCATGACAATACTTGGAAGAAGATAGGTTTGAACGCCATGCCAAAAGTCCGCGGCAAATTCAGTCGGTGTTGCCACAAATGGTGGCGTTGGAATCCAATGGAGTTTCCACCCAAAGTAGAGTTGAGATAAAACGGCAATGACAAATGTTGGAATTGAAATTAAAATCATAATACCAATCGAGATGATATTGTCGATGGCTTTGTTTTTATGCAAAGCGGCAACGACACCCAAGAAAATACCAAGCGGAACCGTAATAAGATAAGGAACCAATTGGAACATAATCGTTCTTGGAATACGGGAAAACATGATTTGACTTACATCCAACCGTTGTGTTTGTGAATAACCAAAACTGCCGGTTTTAATTATGTTTTTTACCCAAATAAAGAATTGAATTGGAATTGGTTTATCGCGTCCTTCACGATAGAACTGAATCCAATAGTTCGCATCATCGCCTGATATTGGCGGTTTGTGATAATCTGGGAGTAAATGCACAAATAAGAAGAAGAGGAAAACAATCACCACAAAGGTGATTAGCATTAACCCAAATCTTTTTAAAAAGTATTTTAACATCTTAAAAAATCCTTTCTGAACGTCTATTTAGTCACTAAAGATAGGTGCCATTCAATTATATCAAAAATGATATAAAATACAACCAATTATATAAAACGAACTATTTTCATAGTCGTAATATGTCAATTTTATGAAAGAATTAAAGAAAATGAAGAGGCAGTACGAGACTGCCTCAACATTTATATCTATGTTTTAGAAACAAACTAGTTGACAAAATCCGAGTCAGTGTTTAAGTACCAGTATCTTGATTGGCCCCATTCCATAATGTTATGGTAGGCTGGCCAGACATTAACGACGTTACTTGCATAAACAACAGAACTTGCACGTCCAGCGGTTGGAATTAATGGTGCATATTCAAGGATAATCTTATCAAAGGCTCTTGTGACGGTGTTTCTATCTTCAACATCGCCATCGTATTGTGGTGCTAATCCAGCCCAAATGAATGTACATTCAAGACCGAAGTCAAACAATACCGACAAATCGCCAAAGAAGTAACCTTGATTTGCTTCTAAGATTAACCATAGATCCCAGAGAGTTCCGCTATCGGTTGTTTCATCAAAACGATCGGTAACTGTCTTGAGATAGTTCCAAGTAGCTCTTAAATCCAATTTATCCGCTTCGTCAATGACAAAGGCAGAAGCAGGGATATTGAGATCTTCTGGAGTGTTAAATCCAAATTGATCACCATAGACATCTTGGAAGAATAAACCAACGATTGGAAGCATAACACTCAGGTTGGTAACAGAACCTGTACCAACACCAGTTAAAGTGATGTCAAATTCGTGAGCATCTTGCTTATCGCTTGCTACACCAGAGGTGTAAGCATTTTTAACGAAGTCAATCTTATCATTACCGAATAAGGTTTTATAATGGCTAATGATATAGTTATCAATTCTTTCCATTTCTGCGCCTTCTTGTGTGAGGTAATTTAAGACAATTGGACCAGTATTACCAAGAGCAACCCAGGCATCATAGGCTTGGTTGAACAAGGTTTGTGCTTTAACAGGATCATAACCATAAGTGGATTCTTCAATACCTAAATCTTCCAGCATTGCTTTGTATTCAGGAGTATTAACATACCAGCTTGGGTCATTATCGTATTGAGTAGCATTACTACTATAAACAAGTAGAGATGGTACGTTTGGAGCATAGATGGTTGAATTGTATTCAATCCGGTTGAATCCAAAGAAGAAGGCTTGTCTAAAGTCTTTATCTTGAAGAGCACTAACGATATCAGCATCCTGACCAGTGTATTCTTCTGTATTGAACATTAAGTATTGTGGATAACCGTTATAGTAGTCTTTCCGGTTTGGATTTTCTAAATAAGTATTGTAATAAGTTTGATTCAAGCCAGTTGAACTTAACAATCCTTGTTCGAAGGCTTGCATTCTTAAGTCAACGTTGGCATAGAATTCAAAGGAAATGGATTTGTAGTTATAATATTTGTGCATTAAGGATGTGTAGTTTTTATTAAATACCATCTTTGCACCAGTATCCCAGCTCTTTAAGACGTATGGTCCATAGCTGAGTGGTTTTGTAACACTTGTACCATACGTAGAGTTGGTACCATTGGTATCAAGACTTGCTTCGTAGGTAGCTTCGTGAACAAGAGTGAAATCACCAGCAGACATAGCAGAAGAATGAGACATTGGAACTTCAAAGGTCATTTCGAAGGTGTATTGGTCAATAATTTTGAAACCAACATCTTCCTTATCGATTTCTGGCCATAATGAACCTTTTGGTCCAACATAATACGGATTAAGTTTAAATGTACCACGGATATCAAGCGAAGCTAATTCTTCATCGGTGAAACCAAGAGCCCTTAGGTCGTCATTTAATGCGGTTGGGAAGTTATAGCTTTGTCCATTAGTAAAACTATATTGTTCTGCTTGTGCTTGTGTAAGATAAACAGTTTTTGGATAAGCACTAAACCATTTGCCAGCATTTGCACCAACTGTACCCCAATAAGTATTATTTGGACCAATAGCTCTAGTTAATTGACCATAAGCATAATCACTTGAAAGTGGGTTAGCAGAGGATTCGCCTAAGCCAATAGCGGTTCCTTCAAGGAAGTAGTTACGAGCACCAACCACTTTTAATCCAGAACTTCTATCCGCATTTGGATAATAACTCGAAGCTCTAAAGTTGTTTTGAACTGGATCAATGTATTGGAAATAAGTATAGTAGTAGTCTTGAGCAGTAACGTGTGTTCCATCTTCCCAAAGTAAATCTGGAGAAATGGTGTAACGGTAGGTATA
>CAYOYG010000128.1:0-3002 GCA_964408135.1 uncultured Eubacteriales bacterium
ACTTTAGTTATAAGCGCTTCTTAGAAAATCAAATCCGGCGTGCCTTCGGTTTTGAAGGCAGCCCAATTCGTATCCTCTGTCGAAAAAGTGAATAAAAATTTAGTAAAAAGTCGGCAAATCGAAATATTGCCGATTTTTTAAGTACTTTTTTGACATTTTTATCGTAAATATATTTGCTTATAGGTATATAAGATGTTATAATTTTTGTAAATATAGCTTGTTTGGAGGTAAATTTATGAACAAAGCTCAACTGATTGAAGTCGTTGCCGAGAAGCTTGAATTTACAAAGAAAGACACAGCTGCTGTGATTGATACGGCCATCGAAGAAATAATCGCATCCTTGAAAAAACTCGAAAGTGTCAAAATCAGTGGTCTTGGTAATTTCAATGTTAAAAAAGTAAAGGAAAAACTCGCGAAGAATCCATTCGACAAATCAAAATTGATCAAGATTCCTGCATGCAAAAAAGTTTCATTTAAAGTCAGTGAATCACTGAAGGAAAAAATGAAGGGATAATATCCAATCAAGAACCGATAATAGCCGGTTCTTTTTCTTAGCAAACATTATTCTTGCATTTTCCAATTTTTCGTATATTATGTATATTACTAGAATAGACATAAAAGGAGGTCTGTTAATCGTATGGAATTCTTTGGAGAAATGAATGGATTTATATTCTTTATCTTGATACTAACCCTAGCCACATTAGCTCAATCTTGGATTAATCGTAGCTATCAAACATATTCACGCGTCCCGCTCAATCGTTCAAACACTGGCGCCCAAGTGGCTGCGGATTTACTTCGGAGTGAAGGCATCTATGATGTCGCTATTGAAGTAGCTCAAACCGGAACCTTATCGGATCACTACGATCCAAGAGGTCATGTCATTCGTCTTTCGCATGATGTTTACTACAGCAATAGTATCGCCGGTGTCGCCATCGCTGCCCATGAAGCAAGTCACGCGGTTCAACATGCAAAACGCTACCCATTCTTTATGCTACGTTCGGCATTAGTTTCGACCACCAAATTCGCTAGTTCATTTTCTTGGATATTGATTATCCTTGGAATCTTATTTGGTTCACTTGGTTTAATCTATGTGGGCATCGGTTTATTTGCCATTACTACTATCTTCCAATTTGTGACCCTTCCTGTGGAACTAAACGCCTCGAAACGCGCCCTAGTTTATCTAGAAAGTGGCGTCATTGAAGTCGAAGAAGTAGATGGGGCTAAAAAAGTATTACGCGCGGCGGCTTTTACCTACATCGCTAGTCTTTTAATCTCCTTGATGTATCTACTGCGCTATCTATCCATTTTCAATCGTCGTCGCTAAAAGAGGTAACCCCTCTTTTTTTGTGCGATTTGGCGATTGAAATAGAACATGTTATAATAACGAAAAGGAAGTGACACGATGAGTAGTCTAAACTTCGCAATGGATTTAATGAAGCTCTATCAACAACAGCAAAAGGATTTATACCTGGTCGGCGGTAGTGTGCGCGATTATTTACTGCTGGGCGATTTTGATGATTTTGATTTTGCTACCCCGTGTTTACTTAATGAGAGCACCCATTTATTAAACATTACAAAATACGATTCATTTTCCGCTAAATTTGGCACCTTAAAAGCCAAATATCGCGGTCGTAATATTGAAATAACGACATTTCGGACAGAACATGGCTATTCTGATCTTCGTCATCCGGATTCCATCCATTATGTTCAAACCATAAACGAAGACTATCCCCGTCGCGATTTTACCATCAATGCCCTCTACATGGATTATCAAGGACAAATTTATGATCCAAGTGGCGGTCAAGATGATTTAAAAGCCAATATCATTCGTTGTATTGGTGAGCCTGATCAACGAATCCAAGAAGATCCCTTGCGCATTTTAAGAGCTATCCGCTTTGCCTTACGTTTTCAGTTTGCCATTGAGGAAAACCTAGAAAAAAGCATCCTAAAATATGCTCATCTTGTTGAACAAATCAGTGAAGTTCGTGGTCGGATTGAACTACACAAGATGTTAACGCATAGTTCAGTTGTCGCGATTGAAAAGATGTTTGAGCGCTATAAAATCAATATCCATGTAGCCGATTATATAGTATAATCAAACAAGGTGATAAGGTATGCAAAAGAATCTAACAAAATTAATTGAATGGCACATTTTATTGTTAGCCAATTATAAAAGTCTAAGCTTAAGTGAAGAAGAAGTCATGGTTATTTTTATGTGCGATTATTGTATCAATCAAGGAGAAAATGTCGTTACTCCAGAAATTATGGCTCTAAAAATGAATTTGGAATTTGCCCAAATTGATAAAATATTGTCGAATCTGATGAATCGGGGCTATGTTACACTCGAAGAAGAAAATGGTAAATTATTTACTTCCTTATATGGTATTCAAGACTTATTGATTAAAACCTTTATGATGAATTTAAAACGACCAAGCGAACACAAAGAAGAAAGAAAAGATTTATTCTCCTTATTTGAAAATCAATTTGGTCGACCACTCACTTATCTTGAGATGGAAACCAT
The DNA here is from genome assembly GCA_964408135.1 of uncultured Eubacteriales bacterium. GTDB lineage: Bacteria > Bacillota_I > Bacilli_A > RFN20 > UBA1709 > CAYOYG01. Next base: position 2,522 of record CAYOYG010000128.1, read on the forward strand.
TAAGAGTTGGCTTGATGAAGGTCACGATGAAATAACCATTAAAAGCGCTTTAAATGAAGCGAGTTTAGCAAAAGCGCGTAATGTACGTTATATCGATAAAATCTTGCTTGAATGGCGCCAACAAAAAGAAAAGAAAAGTGAAGGTTATTCTGCCGTTTCTGAAAAATGGCGGGGGAACTTAGAAGAAACGATTAAAATTGCAAATCTCGACTGGGTGGATAAAAAGAAAAATGGAAAATAAGCAAGCCATTCTTTCGTATTTAGATACCTTGTATCCCGATGCCCATTGTGAACTACTTTACACGACACCTTTTCAACTGCTCATCGCCGTGATGCTCTCGGCTCAAACGACCGATAAAGCGGTTAATTTAGTGACACCGCGACTTTTTCTACGCTATCCAACGCTTCATGATCTTGTTGAAAGTAACTTAGAAGAATTAAAAGAATTAATCAAAAGCATTGGTATCTATAAAACAAAAGC
>CAYOYG010000129.1:0-2992 GCA_964408135.1 uncultured Eubacteriales bacterium
GGACAAAATAGACCCCATCGGTTGAAGCAACACCACGACTATAATCTTCACTTTCCGCGGAACACTCAATCATATGTAAGCCATCGCGCACCCATTGAATAACACTGCCTGCAACAAAAACAGAGCCTTCAAGCGCATATTCTACTTTTCCATCAATACCCCAGGCGATGGTGGTCAATAAACCATTGCGTGAATAGACAGGTTTATTACCTGTATTTAGCAACATAAAACAACCCGTTCCATAGGTATTTTTTGCTTGTCCCTCATCAAAACAACATTGACCAAAAAGGGCTGCTTGTTGGTCACCAATCACTCCAGTAATTGGAATACTGCTGGTGGTACCAAACGGAGATAAATCTTCCGCATAGCCATAGATTTCTGAAGAACTTTTTACGACAGGAAGCATACTTTTTGGTATGTCTAACAAATCCAGTAATTCTTGGTCCCAAGTTAAGTCATTGATATTAAATAACATCGTTCGTGAAGCATTGGAATAATCGGTGGCATGGACTTTTCCAGCCGTCATTTTCCAAATAATCCAAGAATCAATTGTGCCAAAAGCGAGTTGACCCTGATTTGCTAAATCTCTGGCGCCAGGAACAGAATCAAGAATCCATTTAATTTTCGTTGCTGAAAAATATGGATTAATAATCAATCCTGTTTTTTTGTGAATTAAATCTTGGTAACCTTGATCAATTAGAGTTTGGCTGATATCTTCCGATTGCCGCGATTGCCAAACAATTGCATTATAAATAGGTTCCCCCGTATTTTTATTCCAAACTACGACAGTTTCGCGTTGATTAGCAATTCCAATCGCTGCAATTTGACGGACATTGATTTTGGATTTAATCAAGACCCCGGATACGACATTAATGACGCTGCTCCAAATCTCAATCGGATCGTGTTCAACCCAACCAGGATTGGGAAATATTTGCGTGAATTCTTGTTGATAGGAACAACTAGCTAAACCCGTTCGATTAAACAAAATGGCGCGTGTACTTGTCGTTCCTTGATCAATTGAAAGAATGAATTTTTCCATCTTATATCATGCTCCCTATCTATTCTTATTAGCGTAAATATTGTTGTAAAAAGGTCTTAATTTTGTTGTTATAAAACGCTAGAATGGTAGCACTTGAAGTGTATTCGGCATCGGTGGCGAATGTTTGACCAATTGGTCCATCACTATAATAAGAACCGCTAATCGTTTTTGGCCATGTTGTACCAGAAAAACGGTCATTATAGTATACAACCATATCAACGAGAGCTCCATTTTTCCAGACTTGGAGGGTTGGAATTTTTCCACTATCCCCATAGCTTGCATAATTATCGATGGTTACTTCTGGGATTTGATTGGTTCCATCTTGATAATTAAAATAGAGTTGAAATTCTTCGGCAAAATCAATCCATTGAGCCGCTAATACTGGATCGCTGTTTCCTTTATATCGACGCCATGGGTAGACTTCAATTATATAAAGAGGTGCTTTACCTGCGTATTCGCTCATATATTAATTCATAAATTCTTGATTTAAGCGTGCACAATCGCCACAACCTTGTAAACTAAAATAGACAACAAATTCACGGTCATCCCGGATCATGGTTGATAAATCTTCGCGACTTACCCATGCAATACTTGGTAGTTTGATTTTTGTTTCCATATATTGAGCAAAGGCCTCACTTTCTGTAAATATAGATGCGGTCTTATTGTTGTAAAAAATGGTCGATGAAATTTTGCCATCCTGGATAAACAATAAAGCTGGTACAACTTCGGGGGTTTTTGGACCAAATATGGTATCTAAACCACTGGTTCCACTTGAATAGGGATATTTATAGATGACCACATTTTTCGCTTGTATATATTCATTTAAAACAGGACTAAAAGTTTGGCATCCGGAGCAACTATCCAGGTAGTAATATAAAACAAAATCATCCTCGGCCGTTTTTTTACCTTGGACTTCTTGATACGTTAAAGCGATAGCTTCTTGAATGCCAACTTGTTGTTCGACTTGAATTTTTGTGTTTTGGCAACTGCTCAGTGGCAACAGTAGAAGAAGCGTCGCTATTGCCAATGCAAATTGTCTACGTTTCATGAACATCCCCCTTTTTATTCAATATTGTTATCGAGAAATTGTTTATTTCGCTTGTTGAAGACTAGGTAACATACCCCAATCGTAAAAACACAGACGATAGTTGTAATGAAAAATATTCTTTGGTAGAGTAGAACATCGGCTAAACTAGACCCAACTAAATTTTTGACATAGGCATAAATCTTATCACCAAAATAAATGCCGATGGCGAAGAATGTTTGAAAAATTCCCATCGATACAGGACGAATCTTTGGATCAAACGATTGAAGCGCAATCCCAATTAAGACATTATACGTCAATCCATAACCTAAACCGTTTAGTGCATAGGCAATAAATAAGATGGTTGGATTCGTTGTATAACTACAAATCAAGGTAAAAATAGCGGTCATAGCAACGCCTAGAATTAAAGTGTTCCGCACTCCAATTCGTTTGGTGATATATGTTCCCATTAATACGCCACTAAATAATTGAGTTAATGCAAATATGACGCCTAAATAGGCAACAAGTAAAGGGGACATATTGATCATACTGGCATAGGTTGTAATGTTATTACCACTGGAGGAGAATTTGATAAATGAAATGAGTACTCCCACTAAACAGATGGTTAAAAAGCGATAATCAAAAAAGGTATTTTTAATGTTTTTCCATGTATAGGTATTCACAATATCCTTTTTTTCCTTGACAAAGAATAGAAATGCCAAACACACAAGAGCGAATAACGCACTTAACAACCACATAAAGCTATAGGTTTTTGGGGTGCTTTGTGTCGCATAATATTGGATGGGTGCAACTAAGAACTCTGCTAGTAAAGGTGCAATGGATAAAATTGAAACTGAAACAAGCGCTTTTTCTTTCGTGAATGATTCAGAAAAAAGCACATTAAACATCGCTAACAAGGAGGCACCGAT
>CAYOYG010000130.1:0-2965 GCA_964408135.1 uncultured Eubacteriales bacterium
TTCTAGACGAAACCAGATTTTTCTATATTCTTGCTCAAGAGTGTCCGCATATAAGTCGCACTTAGAATCAAAAAAAATGGTCACGAATTCTAACATATTGGTTTTAATAAAACCGCGTTTAGATAAACTTGGTTGAATTCGATTATAAATAGCAAACTGGGCGGTGGTTATAACCAGTTTAAATCCAAGATGCAAAAGTTGCTCTATCCATGAGGCATCGAAGCGGTTTTTGATGGCGCTTGGTTCTTCACTCGATGCAAGCAATCGATAATAGCGATGTTGCATATCAAAGTGATCTAATTTTGCTTTGGCTTGAATTAGGTAGAAAAACAAGCCTCCCAAGGAAAATACTAAAAGAAGTGATTGCCAAAAAGGGGCAGGTATAAACCAATAAAAAAGAAGGTTAATACCAACAACAAGAAGCAAAAAACCCCACAGTAAAGCGAGGTGTTTTTGTTTTTGTTTATGGTAATGAGTAACTAGGTTACTTATCTTGCCATTTTCCATAAACTGTTATATTTTGGGCGGTAAATTCCCATTCTTGGGTTTCACTATTGTAATTCACTGCCTTGCCTTTAAAGACATCGCCATTTTCATATTGATATCCCCAATTACCAGTCAAAGTACCATCTTCCGAGAACCACCCGATAAAATGCTTGGTAGAAGTATCACTTAAGACAGGGAAACTAATATCATCCGCAATTTTTATCGTATAGGTAGAAGGATTCGCAACGCCTGTCAATAACGAACGGAATCGAACGGTGTATTCTTTGTTTTCAAACAAAGCATACAAGGTGACATCAGTGGTAAAAAATTGGGTTGTTTTATGAATACGATCTCCAATTACATATTGATCAATTGGGGTGGTAATCCATCCGATGAATAAGCTACCCGACCGTTCTGCTTTTGGTAATAATTGTGAACTTAACACATTGAAGTCGGTGATTGGCGCGTCGATTAATTGCCCGCCTGCTTCATCAAAAACATAATCAATATGCAGCGTCAACAATTCCCATTTCGCATAGAGTACCATTGATTGGGTGACACTCATTGTATCAAAGTCCCATGGGACGGTTTTCGCGCTATCTTGATACCATCCAGCAAAACTTAAACCAGGAGCAACTGGATCTTCTGGACGTTCAATTAAATCACCATTTGGAAAATCATATAAAATTGGAACATGCGTTGGCGTAATCGCCGCATTGGAAAACCCCGTATAAAAAATTACAGTTAATTCCGCATTAGATGACTTAACATCTTGACATCCCGTTGGAATTAAGGCGGTCAATATGAGGGTGATGAGCAGCAAAAGTTTTCTATTTCTTTTCATTTTGTTCACCGATCCTTTGTCTCATCTCTTCTAGTTCTTTTTGATTCGCTAATACGAAGTGCCCCGGCCTAATTTCAACAAATTCAGGTCGATCATAGCGATAATCATGCATGGCAGGAGAATAGGCTATCCGCGTCCGTTTCTTTTCCGCTTCTGGGTCTGGTTGTGGAATGGCGGATAACAAAGATCTAGTATAGCCATGCAATGGATGTTTAAATAGTTCTTCCGATGTAGCTAATTCAACAATCTTGCCAAAATACATAACGGCAATACGGTCACAGAAGAATTTAACCACCGACAAATCGTGGGCGATAAATAAAATAGATAAATCCAATTTTTCTCTTAATTCACCCAGTAGATTAATGACTTGTGCTTTAATCGACACATCAAGTGCACTGATAGGTTCATCGGCAATAATAATGCTTGGATTCATAATTAACGCCCGAGCGATCCCAATTCTTTGCCGTTGTCCGCCACTAAATTCGTGTGGATAACGCGAGATATATTCAGGAGCTAATCCAACCAGTTCCAAGGTTTTAATCACTTCTTTTGTTAAGAATTCTTTATCTTTAATTCCGTTAATAACCAAACCTTCAGCAATAATTTCTTGAACGGTCATTCGCGGATTTAAACTTGAAATTGGATCTTGGAAAATCATTTGCATCGCTTTCGCATTCTTTTCGGCTTCCTTCGATTTTTGAATCGCATTGGAAGTTTTGATTTCGGCGATAATTTTCGCGCGCGCTTCTTTGTATTCGGCGGTCAGCTGTTGCTTTGCTTGGGCATCGACATCCTTGCTGAGATGAATTTGACGAATACTCATTTTTTCATTTAACCGATTTTTCGTGATATTTTCATCCACCGCTTCACATTGTTTAATCGCGGCTTTTTCCAAAGCTTCTAATTTTGCTTTCAGTTGATTCGAATCGGGCGTACTGGCCTTTAATTGGGCCATAGTTACCTTAAATTCTTTAACTAAAGCATTCTTTTCTTGTTGATATTTTTGTTGTAAGGATAGTAATTGCTTTTTATATTCTTGTTTCGAAATAATTTTATGACTTGCAGCTTCTATTTTTGGTGAGACTTCAGCAAGTAAAGCTTGCTTTTTCGTTTCAAAACTGGCTTTAATCTCTTCCATGTGCTTTCGTTTTCCTTCTTTGGATAAGGCAGCACTTTCTTGAATTCCTTCCAGTTTCTTAGCTAAGGCTAGTTCCAGCCCTTTGACAAGATTATCGTATTCAATTTTGGCTTCATTCATCGTTTGTTGATAGAGCTTATCTTTTTGAATGCGGAAAGCAAAAAGTAGTTTTTCTTGGGCAACACGGTAGTTTTCTTTGGCGTTAAAAATCGCATTTTGATGATTGGTTTTTTCGGTCTTAGCTAATGCCTGTGCTTGTTTTAACTCGAAGGAAATTTGCCGTTTTTGTTCATCAAATTCTTGTCTTTTTTTTGCAAATATTTCTTTTTGCTTGGCAACCTCATAAGCATGTTGATTTAATTGTAATAAATCTTGATGAAACTTCGCTTTTGTTTTCTTTAATAAATCATGAAGATGATCGCTTCCAGAGCCGATAATCTTCCCATTGAGGATAACTTGACCACTCGTTGGTTTATAAAGGCGAATAATGGTTCTTC
>CAYOYG010000131.1:0-2930 GCA_964408135.1 uncultured Eubacteriales bacterium
GTCATACAATCGATGCGGATGATAAAAATATCATTTTTGATGGTAAAGTTATTCCTGTTTTAGGACAAAAAGACCCTAATTTAATTAAATGGTCTGATTATGATGTTGAAATTGTTTTAGAATGCACCGGGCGATTTAAAGGAGCCAAAGATGCTTCTGTCCATGTCAATGTCGGTGGAGCAAAAGGGGTCATCATATCCGCACCAGCGGATGCTGAGACACCAACATTTGTCTATGGTGTCAATGATAAAAAACTGAACAAAGACATGAAAGTCATTTCCGGTGCTTCTTGTACGACCAATTGTTTAGCTCCGGTGATGAAAATATTAAATGATGAATTTGGTGTGGAAGGTGGATTTATGACCACAGTTCACGCCTACACCAATGACCAAACTTCGCTTGATTTAGTCAAAGAAGGCGATTTCCGTCGGGGTAGAGCTTGTGCCGCGAATATTGTTCCTTCTTCAACAGGAGCAGCGAAAGCGTTGCATTTAGTTGTTCCAGAATTGAAAGGAAAAATGAATGGTGGCGCACTTCGTGTCCCGGTTATCGATGGCTCATTAGTTGACTTGACTGTCGTCTTAAAAAAGAATGTTGATGCAAATGTCATCAATGCAACGATGAAAAAATATAGTGAAACCTCCTTAAAAGGTATTCTTGCCTATACCGAAGATCAAGTAGTGTCTAGTGATATTCTTGGTGCGACAGAAGGTTCGATTTTTGATGGCACCCAAACTATGGTTTTGACGACACCAGAAGGCAAACAATTTGTTAAAGTTGTCTCTTGGTACGATAATGAATATTCCTATACTTGTCAATTTATCCGTTTGGCCAAAGCCTACGCTCACATTCTAGGTGTATAAAAGTAAGTAAGCGCTAGTAAAGCGCTTATTTTTCAAGATAGGAGAACAACATGAAAAAAACAATAAAAGATATCGTTTTTCAAAATAAAATTGTCTTTGTTCGTGTCGATTTCAATGTTCCATTACGGGATTCTATCGTCGCCGATGATACACGCATTGTGGAAGCATTACCTACACTGAAGTATCTAGTTGATCAAGGGGCCAAAGTGGTGGTTTTATCCCATCTTGGCAAAGTTTCTCATAAAGAAGAACAACAATGTCAAAGCGATAAAATTAAAAATGATATGCGTTATGTTGCCCCAATTTTCGAACAATTAATCGGAAAAAAAATCATTTTCTGGCCAGCGACCCGCGGCTACGATTTTGCTTCTTTGCAACCGGGGGATGTTTTGCTACTCCAAAATACTCGGTATGAAAAAGGAGAAGAAAAGAATGACGATCAATTATCGACGTATTGGGCCAGTATTGCCGATGTCTATGTAATGGATGCCTTTGGAACAGCTCATCGTGAACATGCATCGACGTATGGACTACCAAAAAAGATGGCAGAACTAGGAAAAGAAACCGCCATCGGCTTCTTAGTAGAAAAAGAAGTAAAAGCCTTGGAAAAATGTATTACCCATGTTGAACGTCCATACATCGCTGTCTTAGGTGGCGTTAAAGTAAGCGATAAAATCAAGGTTATTGAAGTTTTGCTTGAAAAAGTGGATAAAATATTGATTGGTGGTGCGATGGGCCATACTTTTTTGAGTGCCCAAGGGTATGATGTTGGAACTTCCAGAGTCGAAAAAGACCAATTCGATTTTGTACGGAAATGTCTGAATAAAGCAAAAGGTAAAATCATTTTACCTATCGATCATATCATCGCCAATGACTTTGCAATTCCAACCCAAATTAGAACCACAGAAGGCCTCTTTATCGAGCCAGGATTTATGGCTTTGGATATTGGACCAAGAACTCGTCAATTGTTTGCCGATGAACTCAAGGGGGCTAAGACAATTTTTTGGAATGGACCAATGGGTGTATTTGAAAATCCAAAATTTGCCGAAGGAACTAAGTCACTGTGTGCTAGTATCACCGCAATTACCGATGCGTTTAGTGTCATCGGTGGCGGAGATTCAGCAGCAGCGAGTACACAATTTGGATATAGTAAGCAATTTTCTCATGTATCCACCGGAGGTGGTGCCTCATTAGAAATGATAGAAAATGATGGACATCTACCAGGAATTGATATAATTCAAAATCGAGGAGAATAAAATGAAAAAAACATATGTTATTGGTAACTGGAAGATGAATAAAACCATCGAAGAAGCGATTACCTTTGTTCATACCATTGATCCAATGATTCCTACTTATCAGCAAAAAGGCATCATTATTGGTATTTGTCCAAGTTTTTTAGCCCTCAAGGATGTCGTAAAAAACAATAAAAATTTGCTTGTAGCCGCTCAAAATTGTCATTATAAAACCAATGGAGCCTATACGGGGGAAGTTAGTATTCCCATGTTACAAGAAATTGGAATTCGCGCTTGTCTTGTTGGTCACTCGGAACGGCGACTTTATAATCACGAAACCAATGAGTCTTGTCAACAAAAGCTACAACAATTACTTCTTAATAAAATGCAACCGATATATTGTGTCGGAGAAACCCTCACACAATACGAAATGCATCAAACGAAACAAGTTATAAAAGAACAGATTGTTCAAGGATTAAAAGATCTTGCCCCTCAAGATGTTCGTGGCTTAATTATTGCCTATGAACCTGTCTGGTCCATTGGTACTGGAAAAAATGCTTCGAGTCAAATAGCGCAAGATATTTGTGCTTATATTCGTCAATTAATCAAGGATCTCTATGACTCATCTGTGAGTCAAGAAGTAGTCATTCTCTATGGTGGATCCGTCAAAGTTGAAAATGTACGTGAATATATGCAATGTATAGATGTGAATGGCGTCCTTGTTGGTGGAGCCAGTTTACAAGTGGATAGTTTCCTACAATTAATCGAACGTATTGAATAGGTGGTAAAACAATGAAGAAAAAACCAGTTGTTCTTTGTATTATGGATGGATTTG
>CAYOYG010000132.1:0-2914 GCA_964408135.1 uncultured Eubacteriales bacterium
GCGCTGTTTTGGCTATGGCCACTCGGAAAAGAATAACCACCTGCTGTTTCTACCCGAATCGAAACGACACCGGGTTCACCAATTGGTCGTGGCGCCTTAACACTTAATTTGATGAATGCATTTATCAACATAGAAAAGATTGAAATGTATACGACCTTTTTCCCAATTTTTTTATCATATACAAAATAAATATAAGCAATAACAGCGATAATAATCATCGCTTCACCAATGTAAGTAATTCCTTCAAATACTTCATTCAATAATTCTCCGTGAAGCCGTTGAATAAAGCGTATAATATCTAGTTGAAATTCTTTCATAGTATCACCTCAATACTTTTATATTTTACCACGAATTTATTTAATAGAGAAGCATCTTAGCCACTTTATATTCCAAGCAATTTAGTCGCTACTTTTCGCGATTTATCCTCACAAAAAAATCCAAAATATTTTTACACATTGAAAATGATGTATGTTATAATCAAGAAAGAAAGGAAGATGTAAACATGATTTTCGCAAGCATTCAATTCGATCTAGTTACTGGGATTTGGCTTTTCATTTTTATCGCAGCTATCCTCGTCGAATTAAGTACACCAAATCTTACAACTATTTGGTTCGCAGCCGGCGCTTTTGTTGCAATGCTTTTGTCTCTATTCAATGCCGTAGGCATCGATTGGCAAATCGCAATTTTCATTGTTGTTTCCGTCGTCTTGCTTCTAACCCTTCGCAAATGGAGCCACCGTATCTTAAGGGGTAACGTGGATGCCAAAACCAATATTGATGATGCTGTAGGAAAAGAAGTTCAAATTCTCAAAGAAGTCAATAATATTTCTTTTGGAGAATGCCGTTATAATGGATTAATTTGGACCGTTAAAAGCAAATCCGGTGAACGAATCAATAGCGGTGAATTCGCTATCGTTGATTCGGTTGAAGGCAATAAATTGATTGTTGTTAAAAAAGGAGGAAATTAACACATGAACCCTGGATTAATTGTTTTAATTGCGTTTCTATTTCTTTTATTTATCATTGGTTTAAGTTCGATTAAAATTGTTCGCCAATCTGAAGCAAAGGTTGTTGAAAGACTTGGTAAATTCCATAAAGTTTATGGAACTGGAATCGCTGTTGTTTGGCCAATATTCGACCGCGTTGCTGCCAGTGTCTCTTTAAAAGAAAGAGTCGCCGACTTCAAACCTCAACCCGTTATTACGAAAGATAATGTTACAATGCAAATTGATACCGTTGTCTACTTCCAAATTACTGACCCTAAATTATTCGCTTACGGAGTTGAAAGACCACTAAACGCTATTGAAAACTTAACTGCAACAACTCTTCGGAATATCATTGGGGAACTTGAACTTGATGAAACACTCACATCGCGTGATACTATCAACTCAAAGATGAGAATCATTCTTGATGAAGCCACCGACCCTTGGGGCATTAAAGTCAACCGGGTTGAAGTTAAAAATATTTTGCCTCCACGCGACATTCAAGATGCGATGGAAAAACAAATGCGGGCCGAACGGGAAAGACGGGAAGCTATTTTACGCGCTGAAGGTGAAAAAACAGCTGCAATCTTAACCGCACAAGGTCAAAAAGAATCAACGATTCTCCGGGCAGAAGCATCCAAAGCAGCGACAATCGCCGATGCTCAAGGTAAAGCAGAAGCCCTTCGTTTAACGTATCAAGCTCAAGCTGAAGCCGTTAAATTAATCAATGAATCCAACCCAACCGCCGCCTATGTTACATTGGAAGGTTTCAAAGCTCTCGAAAAAGTTGCGAATGGAACAGCAACTAAATTAATTATTCCTTCTGAAATTCAAAATGTTACTGGCCTAATTGCTTCTCTCGCAGAAGTCATTAAACCAGAACCAGAAGTTAAAAAAGAAAAATAATTAGCTCCAAATAAAAAAACTCGATTACCTAAATAATCGGGTTTTTATTTTGTTATAATAGACGATCGCGAAGATGTTTTTCAAAGTTTTCTCTTGAGACTCCATAGATTTCACCCGCTTGAGTGATTGATATGCGTCCCGTTTCTTCAGATACTACCACCGTTAGTGCATCGCATGCTTCACTGATTCCCATAGCAGCCCGATGGCGTGCTCCATATTTTCCAGTTAAAGCTCTAGTAGTCGGTGTATAAAACACAGCAGCAGCACAGATAATGTTTCCTTTTATAATAATGGCTCCATCATGGAATGGTGTACCTGGTGTGAATATTGTACGGATTAATCGACTTGTGACGGGAGCATCGACCCGTTCACCTGCCCGAATATAGTTTTCTAGTGAATCGTTTTTTTCAAAGGTAATTAACGCACCGGTTTTTGTAGCCGATAATGTGTAAACAGCTTCCAAAATTTGACAGATGAGATTCTCTTTTTCATCAACTGCTTCATTCGCTAAATTGCGATTCCCTTTGGATATCAAGAATAGTTCGCGTAAATTACGGGAGTAGATGATGAGCAAAGAAGAAGCAAAACAAAGAAAAGCAACTTGAAGCAACATGGCGGTGGAAGTTAATTTAAATACATTCGCTGCGATTATTGCGAAAATAAATGCAACCGCGATAATCGTTATTTGTCGCCTTTTTGCTAGATAATGCGACATGATAATTAAGAAGACTGCGATTCCAACCGATATGACTAGATCAATAATCAGTGGAATAGATACGCTAGTCGCCAAAAACAAGCTCATAGACATCACTTTCCTTCCAACGAACTCTTCTTGTATAATTAATTCTAGCAACCTTGAATCGACTAATCAATAATAAACTCTTTATTTTCGGTAGAAAAATTACTTATTTTCCATACTTTCCTTTTTTAAAGACCAAAGTGAAAATGCTTAAAGCGAATAATGAGGTATGATTTGATAATCAATTTTTTAGGATTAAGTGAAATCTAAATGTATTGGCAAGCATA
>CAYOYG010000133.1:0-2880 GCA_964408135.1 uncultured Eubacteriales bacterium
ACTGTAGATGCCTATGACAAGGATCTAAAAGAGTTCGCCATTTTTCTGCAAAATAATCAAATAAAATCTACGGAAATTGATCATAAAATAATTCGATTTTTTATGACGAATTTAGTGCAAAAGAACAACTCTAGAAGAACTATAGCCCGTAAACTATCAAGTTTACGTAGTTATTACAAATATCTAATTCAACACGAGATTACTAGTAACAGTCCTTTGGATTTAATTGATCGACAAAAATATAGCAAAGCTTTGCCAGAGTATTTAACAATCGAAGAAGTCCAAGAGTTAGTTGAAGTTTGTATTAGTCATGATGGGTCAATCAATCAACGTAACAAAGCTATCATTTATGTCCTGTATTCGTCTGGTATCCGTGTGAGTGAATTGATTCATTTGACGAGGGAAGATTTTGATTTTATCCAATATTCACTGCGAATAAAACAAGGGAAAGGCAATCGCGAACGCATCGCTTTTATGAGTGACGAGGCCTTTCAAGTTGTGAAAGATTATCTTTCTAATGGTCGTGAAGTCTTGCAGAGTAAGAGCCAAGAAAAGAATCACTTTGTATTTGTCAATGCAAAAGGGGAGCCATTAACTGCCCGGGGTGTCGAATTAATTGTTAAACAAATGGGGAAAGGTTTGCGACAACCAAAATCGATTTATCCCCATATGCTTCGACATTCTTTTGCTACTCACTTACTCGATAATGGAGCCGATTTGCGTAGCATCCAAGAATTACTCGGTCATAAGAATCTCAATGCCACACAAGTTTACACCCATATATCCATGGCTAAGATGAGTGAAGTCTATCAAAAAGCGAATCCACGATCAAAAAAGTAACGAAAAATGCATTTTAAATAGTCATATCTGTTGACAATATATATAATATTGACTATAATTCGGCTAGGTACACAGAAATGTGTCAATAAGGGCAAAGCTAGTGTGAACTAGTGACGCAAAGCTATAGGGCCTTCGTTTGAAGGCAGCCAGTTGCTACCTGTATAGTGTAAAAAGGGCAAAACTGATGTGAATCAGTGACGCAAAACTATAGGGTCTTTTTTAATGAAGACAGCCAGTTGCTACCAGAATTAGTCGTGAAAAGAGCAAAACTAGCGTGAGTTAGTGACGCAAAGCTATAGGGTCTTTTTCGAAAGACAGCCAGTTGCCACCAAAATTAAAAAGTGTATAAAGGGCAAAACTAGTGCGAACTAGTGACGCAAAACTATAGGGTCTCACGTTAGACAGCCAGCTGCTACCAAAAGTATTTTACTTTAAACTGGGGGGGCAGCTGCGAATGAAAAAATTAAGAATAAATTTATTCAGAAATATACTCGCAATGGTTCTTATGATAGCAACAGGTTCTGCTATTGTTTTTGCTGCTTTCGCAAGTTTACGTGTTGGTTCCGTCAGCGGATCAACCGATAATATAATCGCTACTGTTGATTTTGGTTCATCAAGCACGAATGGTGCTTGCTTTGACGTTGAAGGAAATGCCTGCACCAATCTACTATCCGCTCCAGGAAATCAATACAGTATCGATGTTCAAGTGCAAAATACTAGTACTACGATTCGTGGTATTAGTTATGACTTAAGCTTTATCCTTACCAGTGATGCAAGTGTGAAAGATGCCATCCTCGTTTATATCGATGATATCTACTACGATACATTGGGCGCCATTACCGCTAACTCAACCAATCGGACAGCAACCCTCGGTTATCTCTTACCAAATCAAAGTTCAAGTGTTCATAAAATTACGTTTGAATATCACATTGGTTCAAATGTTGCTTATAACACACAAACCTTAAAAGTTCAAGTAAAAGCCAATTACCGAGCAATCAATAAAACAGAAGCAACGATTGTTAGTTCCTTCGATGATGTCGTCGATGGCAATGATCAAGTTACAAGTTACGGAATCAAAAATATCGCTAAAGCAACCTCTGCTCAATTCTATGAAAATGCGCGCATTGTTCTTGGTGGAAACATCACTATTAGTGAAGACATTACTTTCAATCAACCAGTTACCATCGATACAAATGGTTATACATTCACTGTGGACACTGGTAAAAAAGTTACATTTGCTGGTGTTGGTGTCAATCGCATAATCGGTAATGGTTCTATCGCGGGTGCGGGAAATATAGTTGTTGATAATAGTGAAGCGATTCTATTAGCGAATAAAACCTTTGCCGGTTTCACCTACACAAACTATAGTTTAACTTTATTACAAGAATTCTACGCCCAATACATCGATGAAAAAATAATGGGTGGTTTATATCAATCATTCAATTTTGCCGGAACAAGTTTTGTTTCTTATAATCCAAATGCAACGATTGCTAGCAATTCAACCAGCAGTTTAAGTGCAAATAATACAAGCAAAACAATTACTCCAGTCTTACAACAAAATACCCTTCTTGGTGAATTCTCGATTACAGCCTCTATTGCTGGACAAACTAAAACACTTTATACAGGAAGCACTTCAGTATGGGGAACAAGTTCAATCAGTTACTTGAATTCATTAATTACCAACGAACTCTCCTATTTGCAAGGTACACCAACGATTGGCTACAACATTTTCTTGCCAAATCGCTTTATGGGTTCGACCAGTTCACAAATCACTTGGTATTCAAGTGCCCCTGATTTAATTAGTGATAGCGGTCAATATTCAAAACCAGTCACTGATCAAAATGTAACATTAACTGCATTGATTGTATTAAATAGTTATATTCATGTCATTGACTTCGATGTTGTTGTTACCGGTATGACCTATGCAGAAAAGGTCAAGTTACTTGTTGGTGGCTTTGGTGATATTCACTTTGACGAAGTCGAAGAAACCGCCGCCTTACCAACTTCGGCCAACTATACGAACTATACCAACAATATCAA
>CAYOYG010000134.1:0-2815 GCA_964408135.1 uncultured Eubacteriales bacterium
CAAGATAATGTTTATTATCGAAAGAAAAACCCCATTTAATACGGGGTTTTAATTTACTTATTTTTTCCGGTTTTTAATGACAGCTTGGGCAGCCGCTAAACGAGCAACTGGAACCCGGAATGGGGAACAAGATACATAATCAAGTCCCGCTTTGTAAAAGAATTCAATCGAACTAGGATCGCCGCCATGTTCACCACAAACACCAACTTTTAATTTTGGCTTAACTTGACGACCAAGGCGCGTCGACATTTCAACCAATTTACCAACACCATGTTGATCCAAACGAGCAAATGGGTCATTTTGGAAAATCTTGGTTTCATAATATGAATCCAGGAACTTGCTAGCGTCATCACGGCTAAATCCAAAGGTCATTTGGGTTAAGTCGTTAGTACCAAAGCTGAAGAATTCAGCTTCTTTGGCAATTTCATCGGACAATAAGGCGGCACGTGGAACTTCAATCATTGTTCCAATCATATATTTGAGATTCACATTGCTTGCTTGAATGATTTTATCCGCAGTTTCAACAATAATATCTTTCACAAATTTCATTTCACGAACATCACCAACTAAAGGAATCATTATTTCAGGCACAATGTTCCATTTTGGATGGCGTTTGACTACATTGATGGCTGCTTCAATGACGGCTCTAGTTTGCATAACAGCAATTTCAGGATAAGTGACTGACAACCGGCAACCACGGTGACCCATCATTGGATTGAATTCATGCAATTTAGCGACAGTGGCTGCGACAGCGCTAGTGGTTGTATGTAATTCTTTTGCTAAATCACGGATATCTTCTGGATTGGTTGGTAAGAATTCATGGAGAGGTGGATCGAGATAACGAATCGTAACCGGTAATTCCTTCATTTCTTCATAAATTCCTTCAAAGTCAAGGCGTTGCATTGGTAGAATTTTTTCCAAAGCCGCTTCACGTTGAACTTTTGTATTCGACAAGATCATTTCGCGAACCGCTTTAATTCTTGAACTTTCAAAGAACATATGTTCAGTACGGCATAGACCTATACCTTCAGCTCCAAAAGTAATGGCTTGATGTGCATCTTTTGGTGAATCGGCATTGGCGCGGATTTTGAGAGTTCTTACTTCATCCGCCCATTTCATTAAACGACCGAAGTAACCAGTGATTTCGGCTGGAACTGTTGGAATTTTACCAACATAAATTTTACCAGTGATACCATCTAGCGAGATATAATCGCCTTCTTTAATAACGACATCATTTAATGTTGCAAGATTTTTTTCTTCATCAATACTGAGTTCTTGACATCCAGCAACACAGCATTTTCCCATACCACGAGCGACTACAGCTGCGTGCGAAGTCATTCCACCGCGAGCAGTTAAAATACCTTTTGCATAGTCCATGCCTTCGATATCTTCTGGGGAAGTTTCTTGACGAACTAAAATAACTTGTTTGCCTGCATTTGCCCATTTAACTGCTTCATCGGCTGTAAAGACAACTTGACCAGAAGCAGCACCTGGTGAGGCTGGTAGACCTTTTCCGGCAGCTTTTGTTTTTGCTAATACTTTTGGATCAAAATTAGGATGGAGTAAATAATCTAATTGATTTGGTTCAACCAATAATAAGGCTTCTTCTTTGGTAACAAGACCTTCGTCAAATAAGTCGCAGGCGACTTTTAAAGCGGCGTGAGCTGTCCGTTTACCATTGCGGGTTTGTAACATATATAATTTACCTTTTTCGATAGTAAATTCCATATCTTGCATATTTTTATAATATACTTCTAGTTTCTTTGCTGTTTTACAAAATTCATCATAAACAGCAGGCATAATCTTTTTAAGTTCAGAGATATCTTGTGGTGTACGAATACCTGCAACTACGTCTTCTCCTTGGGCATTGACTAAGAATTCACCAAAAATTTGATTGGTACCATTGGCAGGATCACGGGAGAAAGCGACACCAGTTGCGGAATCATTTCCCATATTACCAAAGACCATCATTTGGACATTAACCGCTGTACCAATATGGTGAGGAATATCATTCATTTTACGATAGTAGATAGCTCTTGCGTTATTCCAAGAACGGAAGACTGCCTTTACAGCCGCTAAAAGTTGAACTTTAGGATCGGTTGGAAAGTCAACGTTTTTACGGCTCTTATATTCTTTTTTGTATAGTTCAACGACTTCTTTTAGATTTTCAGCCGTTAAGTCTGTATCAGATTTTGCTCCATATTTGTATTTCGTATTTTCAAGTATTTTATCAAAAGGAGCCTTACCTAAATCTTCGACTACATCGGAGTACATTTGGATAAAGCGGCGATATGAGTCATAGGCGAAGCGTTCGTTGTTTGTTAGTTTCGCAATTCCTTGGGCAATCGTGTCATTCATACCGAGATTTAACACCGTATCCATCATCCCTGGCATCGACACTTTTGCTCCAGAACGAACTGAAACAAGTAAAGGTTTATTTGGATTACCAAATTGCTTGTTGGTCATCTCTTGTAGTTTAATGACGGCATCTTCAATTTGTTGGAGAATCTGCGACGAAATAGATTCTTTGTTCTCATAGTAATGATTGCAAGCTTCTGTTGTTACAGTAAATCCGGGTGGGACAGGTAACCCTGCTCGCGTCATATCAGCTAGACCAGCGCCTTTTCCACCAAGTAAATCTTTCATGGAACCTGCGCCTTCATCGAAAAAATATACAAACTTTTTTTCCATATCTAGTTATAGCTATTTTTTTGTAATAACCTTTCCTCCTATGTAAATTTTATTATAATACTTTACCCCCGTTTATGTCTATTCATTCAAGTAAAAAAACACCGAAAAAACGATATTGATTGTA
>CAYOYG010000135.1:0-2811 GCA_964408135.1 uncultured Eubacteriales bacterium
ATTAGAAAGAAAAGGTTTTGCAGAATTAGCGGTTCAACCAAAAACACAAGAAAGAATTCAATATTTGTTACGAAATGGGAAAACCATGCGTAACTAAAAAGGGAGATTTATTTCTCCTTTTTGTTTTAAATGTATTGAAATCTTATACGGTTTTTGTTATCATCATAGAGCACGTATTGTGTTGCAGATGATCCGCTAGTGAGTCACGCACTATGAACATCCAAGAAAAAGGAGTGTGGATTTACATGAACATGAAATTAGTTGAGCAAATTACTGCCAGCCAAATTCGGAAAGATCTTCCCGTATTTGCCTCTGGTGATACAGTGAAAGTTCACGTAAGAATCGTTGAAGGAGACAAGGAAAGAGTCCAAGTCTACCAAGGTGTTGTCATTTCCCGCCGTGGAAGTGGCGTTTCCGAAACATTTACCGTTCGTAAGATTTCTTCGCAAATTGGCGTTGAAAGAACCTTCTCGGTTCATTCACCAATTATTGCAAAAATTGAAGTTGTACGTCGTGGTAAAGTTCGTCGTAGTAAGTTATTCTATCTACGCAATGTAACGGGAAACAAAGCCACCAAGATTAAAGAACGTTCAAAAATTAGCGAAGTTGTTGAACAACCAAAAGTCGAACAACCAAAAGCTGAATAAAGTGACAAAAGAGTTGAAAACCAACTCTTTTTCTTTTTTTCATTCTCTTATATGTTATATAATAGAAAAAAGGGGGTTTAGCATGAAAAAATCAATTATCATTATCGTTTCCATTATCCTGCTATTTTTCGTCACAACCTCACTTTTTATGAGCTATGGGATATATACCTATGTTGTCAATGGTCAATCCATGGAACCAACCTTGCATAATTCAGCGGTTGGTAGTGCCGACAAAATTTTTTATCAATGGTTTGGTTTAAAACGATTTGATATTATTGTCGTTCGAATCGATGATCAAGATTGGATGAAACGACTCATTGGTCGACCAAATGAGACTATCTATTACAACGAAGGACATTTATATATCAACGACGAAGCGGTTGAAGAAGATTTTTTAAGTGCGCAAGCGCGAACCAGCACGTGTGCTCCTTATTACGAACGCGATGATGAAAATCAACTTATTTTAAAAACACCAAATATCTGTCAACCTGGTGGGGTTCATCTCAATGAAGATGAGTATTACTTTATGGGAGATAATCGTGCGGAATCCTATGATTCACGTCGCTTTAGTCAACATATTCACAAGACAAATATTATTGCGCGTCCCTTTATTCATTATGGAACTTGTAGCAGTTTTGATCATTATGGCAACTGCTTGAAAGTGAATTATTACTTTCCAAGATTTATTGGAGCCTATTTATGAAACAGTTTCAATGGTTTCCCGGCCATATGGTTCGGGCATTACGCGAAATAGAAGAACGAATTAAGTACGTGGACATTGTCATTGAATTGTTAGATGCACGGGCTCCTTTATCGTCGTCCAATCCTAAAATTCAATCCATCATTCAAAATAAACCCAATATGATTATCTTAACAAAAAAAGATTTAGCGGACGATCAAATTACCAAACAATGGCAAGAGTATTTTATCGCCAATAATCGCTCTGCCTATGCCATTAATGTTAATAGTTTTGATTTCAATATTGTCAAACGACAAGCACAGATGGTTTTGAAAGAAAAATTTGATAAAGAAGCCGCTAAGGGAATTCGACCTCGCGCCATTCGCGCTTTAATTTGTGGAATACCTAATGTCGGTAAATCCACCTTTATCAATCGGATTGCAAAACGTAAAGCAGCGAAAGTTGGTAATATGCCTGGAATTACTAAAGCCCAACAATGGATCAAAGTAGATGATGATTTTGAATTACTCGATACTCCAGGGGTGCTATGGCCAAGTTTTGATAACGAAGAAATTGGGATGCGCTTAGCCTTAATAGGAACGATTAAATCGACCATTTTACCCCAAGAAAAATTAGCCTACTACTTAATGCAATATTTAAGCAAAAACCATCCAAATGCCCTTGAAAAACGCTATAGCGTTGTAGTGGGTCCAATTATGGATGAGCATGCCTTTCATGCCGCATTGCAGCAAATCGGCCACAAGCGTGGACTATTAACTATTGGTTCAATTGTCGATGAATCAAAAGTGATCGCTATGTTGTTAAAAGAATTTGCCGATGGTATTATCGGTCGATTCACTTTGGAAAGTCCGGGTGATATCCATGGCTGATCTTGCCTATGAAAAACTTCTATATGAAGAAGGATATACATTAATTGCTGGCACCGATGAAGCGGGTCGTGGTTCTTTAGCGGGGCCTCTGGTAGTAGCTGCAGTTATTTTACCAAAAGGGTACGAAAACCCGGCGATTAACGATTCAAAACAGCTCACCGACCAGCAACGACGTAAACTATTTAATCAAATAAAGCTTGTCGCAATTGATTATTCAATCACCATCATTGAAATTGATGAAATTGATCGCTTGAATATCTATCAAGCCTCCAAAGTAGGAATGATTCGCTGTCTAGAAAAACTCCGTACATACGATGCGGTTTTAACGGATGCCATGCCTTTAAAAGAATTAAACCGTCGCGTGATTAGTTTAGTTCATGGCGATGCTTTATCGACCTCTATTGCAGCGGCTTCGATTATCGCAAAAGTGACACGAGATGATATAATGATTCAGCTTCATCCATTGTATCCTCATTATGATTTTGCTGCTAATAAAGGGTATGGAACAAAACAACACATGCAAGCGTTAGCAGAACATGGTGTCAGCGTAGTACATCGTCGAAGCTATGAACCGGTCAAGTCGATGATTAAACCT
>CAYOYG010000136.1:0-2732 GCA_964408135.1 uncultured Eubacteriales bacterium
TTGAGGAGGTGTAAATGAATGGGGCAATTGAAGCATTACGGTACTCCTCGGCATAGTGGTCGTTACCCTTGGGGTTCTGGTAAAGATCCACAAAGATCAAAATCGTTTTCGACACAAGTTGCCGAGTTAAAAAAACAAGGCATATCAGAACCCGAAATTGCGAAAAGTTTTGGATTAGCAAATACTACTGAACTTCGTGCAAAGCTCCATATGGAGTCTGAAGCTCGTTATGGCGCCCAATATCCAATGGCTGCTCGTCTTCGAGCCAAAGGATATTCCGATGTGGCTATTTCCAAACGAATGGATGTGAGCCCCAATACCGTTAAAAACATCCTTCTTCAAGAAACTCAAGAACGGCATAAAATTACCGCTGCTACTCGAGAAATGCTTCGAAAACAAGCCGATCTCAAAGGTATGATCGATGTCACAACTGGTTCTAACTTACAACTTGGTGTGACAAAAAACAAACTGGATGTATCTGTATTTGAATTAAAAGAACAGGGGTATGTTGTTACCCAAATTCAGACTCCACAATTGGGCACAACCAACAAAACAACAGTAAAGGTATTAATGTCTCCTGAAACTATGGCCAAAGCTAGAGCCGAGTATGTTGTAAAAGACCCAGCTAAGTGGAAAACCTTATCCAAACAAGAACAGCAACAGAAAATGGCTTATCTTTATGCTGCTAAAAATTCAGCTGATATCCGAATGATTAGCGATTGGTCATCTGATGGAGGTTTGACGTACAAATCTATTCAAACCCCCGTTTCCATCGATTCAAAACGGATTATGGTTCGTTTTAGCGATGATAAACCTTCTGGCTCAGATATGGATGGTACTATTCAACTTCGTCGTGGTGTTCCAGATTTGTCTTTACCTCCGGATAAGCACTATGGGCAAGTTAGAATCGCGGTTGATGGAACACATTACATGAAAGGCATGGCCATCTATACCGAAGATCTTCCAGATGGTATCGATGTGATCTATAATGTCGATAAAAAATCGTCTGTTGGGAAGCTTGGCGCCATGAAAGTAATGAACAAAACCGTTGATCTTGAAGATGGTGGGTCAATCTTCATTGACAAAGATGGAAAACAAAAGATCAATGAGTTTGGTGCTACGATTCGGCAAATGACGTATACCGACAACAAAGGAAATGAAAAACTTTCTGCCTTAAACATCGTTGGGTTTACGGGAAAACAAGATTCCGGTGTTGAGGGTGGGTGGCAGACGTGGAGCAAGACTTTATCGAGTCAGTTTCTTTCCAAACAGTCTGCTGAATTGGCGGAACAACAATTAAAATTGGCGTATCTGGACCAAAAAGATACTTTTGATCAGTATATGCGTATTACTCAGCCGGCTGTAAAACAAAGATTGTTAGATTCTTTTGCCGATGATTGCGATTCCAAAGCTGTTCATTTAAAAGCTGCCGCTCTTCCTCGACAAACATCTAATGTTCTCTTACCTTTGCCATCTTTAAAAGAAACTGAATGCTATTCACCAAACTATCGTGATGGCGAACAGTTAGTTTTAATTCGTTATCCGCATGCTGGTACCTTTGAGTTACCAGTTGTTACAAATAATCTTCGAAATCGAGAAGGAAAGTTCGTATTGGAAAACGGATTAGATGCTATTGGTGTGTCCCCATCAACTGCACATCAACTTTCTGGGGCCGATTTCGATGGTGATACTGTAGTCGCCGTTCCTTATAATCCCAAAACCATTAAGGTTGCCGCACCTCTTGAGGAGTTAAAGGATTTTAATCCAAAGACGGCCTATCCGAAAGTTGCGGGCATGAAAGTAATAACCAATGAGATTAAACAGAACGAGATGGGAAGGGTGTCCAATTTAATTACCGATATGCAAGTAAAAGGCGCCCCTCTAGATGAGATCGCCCGTGCTGTTAAACACTCTATGGTTGTGATTGATGCCGAAAAACATGAACTTAATTATACCCAATCGTATATTGACAATGGTATTGCCGAACTTAAGGTAAAGTATCAAGGTGGAACTTTAACAAATCCTCGTGGCGCCGCCACTCTTATTAGCCGTGCCGCATCTGAAGCCCCCGGGGTCACTAAAAGAAGGGCCCTTACAAAAGAACAGGCCCTTGCTACTGGTCGTACCCTGGTTCGTAAGGGATCCTATTCGGTGGATGTCGCAACAGGAGCAAAAGTTTATGCTCCATCGACAGATGGATATGTTAATAAGAAGGGTGTCTATGTTATACCCAGAATTAAGTCCACCAAAATGTTTGAGACGTCTGATGCGAGAACTCTTATGAGTAAAGTCCCGGCTGATATTGAAATTGTCTATGCAGACTATGCTAATTCAATGAAGGCCCTTGGTGATCAGGCACGCAAAGCCTCTGCTTCAATTCAGATGACTCCTTATTCGCCCTCTGCTAAACAAGCTTATGCCAACGAAGTTGCATCTCTTAATCAGAAACTCCGTATCGCAAAGAGCAATGCCCCCTTAGAGCGACAGGTTCATCTTGTTGGTAATAAGAAGCTTGCCATGCTGAAAGAAGCCAATCCTGATATGGATGCTGCTCAGATTAAGAAGCTTCGAGGACAAATCTTAAATGAAATGCGTGAACGAGTGGGAGCTAATAAGCAACCTGTTGAGATTACACCAAAAGAATGGGAAGCGATTGAGTCTGGAGCAATCAGTAATTCTTTATTAAAGTCAATTCTTGATAATACTAATCTAAGTGTTGTGCAATCATATGC
>CAYOYG010000137.1:0-2711 GCA_964408135.1 uncultured Eubacteriales bacterium
ATCTTGAAGGTGAAAAAATCACTCAAGAAGAAGTTAATAATGGTTTAAGAGAAGGTATTCGAAAAGGTGAACTTGTTCCGGTTATCGTCGGATCAAGCTTAAAGAATGTTGGCGTTCGTACATTATTGAATATGGTTGCCAAATATTTGCCTTCTGAAGCTGATGTTCGTGCTCCATTTGGAGAATCGGTTGAAGAATTTGAAATTATTGAACGCAAAGTAAGTGCAAGCGAACCATTTTCAGCGCTTGTATTTAAGACAATCGTAGACCCATTTATTGGTAAAATATCTTTCGTAAGCGTTCGTTCTGGTTCATTGAAAAGGGATCAACAAATTTTGAACACCACGAAAAATGAAAAAGATCGCGTCAATAACATTGCTTTTATTCGTGGTAAAGAACAAATCGAAACGGATGAAATCAATGCTGGAGATATTGGTGTAATAATCAAGGGAGCAACTCTAAATACAGGGGATACCATTTGTGATCCGACAAATCCAATTCGCTACGAACAAGTTGTTGCTATTCCACCATCCATCTATTATGCCTTAGTTGTTAAAAACAAAAATGATGAAGGTAAAATTGCAGAAGCATTACGTAAAATTGCCTCTGAAGATTTATCAATTACCGTGGATCGTAATGTTGAAACAAAACAATTACTTGTTGGTTGCCAAGGGAAGTCACATATCGATGTCATTGTTGACAAATTAAAATCAATTTACTCCATTGAAGCCACACTTGACGATGCACGTGTTTCATTCCGTGAAACCATCAAGGGCACTGCTGATGTTGAAGGACGCTATGTAAAACAATCCGGCGGTTCAGGACAATATGGTGTTGTAAATATTAAATTTGAACCATGTGAAGAGGATTTTGTCTTCGTAAATGATATTTTTGGCGGTTCGGTACCTTCAAACTATGTTCCAGCCGTTGAAAAAGGACTTATTGAAGCCTTGAAAACTGGCCCACTAGCAAAATTCCCAGTATTAGGTGTTCGTGCCATATTACACGATGGTAAATATCACCCAGTTGATTCTTCTGAACTTGCCTTTAAAATGGCCGCTTCCTTTGCATTTAAAGAAGCATGTAAAACTGCCAAGCCAATTTTACTAGAACCAATCATGGAAATTCGTGTCACAGTTCCAAATGATTATGTCGGTGATATTATGGGTGATTTGACTAAACGTCGTGGTTTGGTCACTGGTACTGAAGTCTTGACAGATGAACAAATCATCTTAGCTGAAGTCCCTCAATTGGAAGTATTGACCTATATCATTGATTTAAAAACAATGACACAAGGACAAGCAACTTTCACGATGAAATTTGTTCGTTATGATGAAGTTCCATCCCACATGACGGAAAAAATCATCAAATCATTGCCTCAAGCGGAATAATACATTCAAACTACAGTTTCAAAAAAGACTGTAGTTTTTATTTGTAATTGATGCAGGAGACTTATATAATAGTATTGTTCAAAAGTGAAAGTAGGGAAAAGATTTATGAATATTGAAGAATTAGCTATAGCAAGCGTCCGTGTTCTCGGTGTTGATGCGACGATTAAAGCAAAATCTGGTCACCCTGGAATGGTTCTTGGAGCTGCTCCTATTATGTATACTTTGATGACAAAATTTATTAATTCGACACCACGTGATTCTCATTGGTTCAATCGTGATCGTTTCATATTGTCCGCA
The DNA here is from genome assembly GCA_964408135.1 of uncultured Eubacteriales bacterium. Taxonomy (GTDB): domain Bacteria; phylum Bacillota_I; class Bacilli_A; order RFN20; family UBA1709; genus CAYOYG01. The sequence goes on from CAYOYG010000137.1 coordinate 1,689, forward strand.
GGGCATGCTTCGATGTTACTCTATGCCAATCTTCATCTAGCTGGTTATAAAATTAGCATGGAGGATATAAAAGCATTTCGTCAAGTTGGTTCAAAAACTCCTGGCCATCCAGAATATGGTCATACCGATGGTGTGGATTGCACAAGCGGTCCTCTCGGACAAGGTCTTGCTCATGCAGTTGGCTTTGCCATTGCAGAAAAATTCTTAGCAGCAAAATACAATCAACCAAATTTTCCAATCATTGATCATTATACTTATGTGTTGAGTAGCGATGGTGATATGCAAGAAGGATTATCGCAAGAAGCGATTTCTTTAGCAGGTCAACTGAAATTGAATAAATTAATAGTCGTTTATGATCGTAACGATATTACCCTAGATGGTGAATTATCACTAACAAATACAGAAGATACAAAAAAACGGTTTGAATCCGCCAATTGGAATGTCGATAAAGTCGATGGTTTTAGTCTAATTGAGTTAGAATTAGCTCTACATAAAGCAAAACTAAGTGATAAACCAACACTGATTATTGCGCAAACGGTCATTGGATGGGGATCAATTCATCAAGGAACATCAAAAGTCCACGGAGCACCACTAGATAGTGATGATGCACGACAACTAAAAGAAAAAATTGGTTGGACATTACCTGAATTCGTAATACCAAATGAAGTTTATGAACATTATTATCAAACCTATGGCAAACGTGGGATTCAAGCCAATAAAAAATGGAAGTCTCTTTATAAAGATTATCAAGATAAGTATCCAGAACTAGCGGCAACTTTACAACAAGCTCTAAATCAAGATATACCAAATATTCCTTACCCAGAATTTCCAGTCGGCTACAAAGAAGCTACAAGAAATACTTCCAACCGCATTATTAATGCTATCTTTCCAAAAATGTCATATTTACTTGGAGGGGCTGCTGACGTTGCAAAATCGGTAAATACGACTATCAAAAATTCTGGAATCTTCAGTGATGAAAATCCAGGTGGTAATAATATCAGTTTTGGCATTCGTGAATTTGCC
>CAYOYG010000138.1:0-1275 GCA_964408135.1 uncultured Eubacteriales bacterium
TGGACAATCCTGGATGAACCGGAGCAAGAAAAAAACCAGCAAGAAGAAAAATAAAATTGATAAAATCGATGAACAAATAAACATCGAAAAAGAACCAACACTTGAAGAACGCTTATCACGTATTAAAGTTGAAGACCACAATTTAAGAGGTGTTCAAAAAGTGAATCATTTTTTTATAAAAGAGGATGAAATTAAACAATCTGTTCCGCGACCTACCCTTGATATAACACCACCTACTATGAATACAAAAACAATTAATAACCCGATTTTACAAAAACGTGGAGTAACATCCTCGGTGAACCGAGCAGTTGTTTTTGATGTTTTTAAAGATAAGCTTAAAGTAGATGATGAACTTAATAATGAGATACCAGCAAAAACAGACACACAAGCAAATATCTTTTTTGATTTTAATTTTTCAACCAAAAATTCCCAACCAAAACCAGCTGCTTTCACTCCAAAAGCTGAAAATGAAATTCCAGTGTACGAAGCACCAATAATTGAAAAAATCAATCCAATAAAAGAACAAGTTAAATTTGAAATTCCACCTCAAAATGAGGCGAAAATCGATGTTGTTCAAGTGAATGAACATCCGCCAATTAAACCAGCCACTCATACAGAGAAGAAAGATCACTATCAATTTCCAAGCATTGAATTATTAAAACAAGAATCAATTATTCGAACCTCTGCTGCGCGGGCAACTGCTCAATTTAAAGCGGAATTACTCGATCAAAAATTAGCCAGTTTTGGGATTGATGCCAGTGTTAAAAACTTTGTCGTTGCTCCGGCTTTTACTCGATTTGAAATTGAACTTGGTCCTTTAGCAAAAATGCAGCAATTTGTGACCGTTAAATCCGATCTAATGGGAGCTTTATCGGCTGAAAAAATCAATGTGCTAACGCCAATTCCAGGAAGTCAATATGTCGGGGTCGAAATTCCAAATAAAGAACGATCAACAGTTTCATTTAAAGAGGTGCTTGCCGACATTCCTTTTGAAAGCCGAAATAATAAGTTGTTGGTTGCCCTCGGCAAAAATATTGTCGGTAATGTTATTACTACCGAATTAAATAAAGCCCCTCACATATTAATTGCTGGCCAAACAGGTAGTGGAAAATCGGTTTGCATTAATACAATCATTTTAGCTTTGATTATGCGCTGCCACCCAGATGAAGTAAAACTGATTCTCGTGGATCCTAAGCGCGTTGAGTTATCGGTGTATGCGAATATTCCTCATCTTATTTGTCCAGTTATAACCGATCCTAAAAAAGCTGCTGTTGC